>CAYGKI010000286.1:0-4465 GCA_964350235.1 uncultured Gemmatimonadaceae bacterium
CACCGAAGCACCCACGGCGACCCTCCGCATCTCCCGAAGTCCTTCGCGGACTTCCCGAGGCGCGGAGGGTTCCGTGTTTCCGGCCACCTCGACGGCCTCCCGAGGCTTCGGCGCGTCTACGAGCTGCTTCAACGCCTCCTCGGCCCGGAACAGCGTCCGGTTGAGGCCGAACTCGTCGGCATGCCTGACGGCCCGCTCGAGCCAGCGCTCCGCCGCATCCAGCATCCCCAGCGCCTGGTACGAAAGGCCACGGTAAAAGAGGATCTCCGCCTTGGCGGACCTGGAGCCGTCCTCCCATCCCAGCGCGTCACACGCGGCGGCGTTTCGCTCGAACTCGGCGAGATCGCCCCGAAGCGCGGCCAGATACGCCAGCGCGTCGAAGGCGTACATCCGGTAGTAGACGTCCTCGGCTTCGCGGGAGACGATCGTCCAGGCGTCCACCGCCGTCGATCGATCGCCGAAGTCCACCAGGGCGCCAGCCAGACCTGCCAGGCTGCGGACCCGATCGGAGGTGTTCTCGTAGGACCCGACGGCCGTCCAACCGTGATTCAGCGCGGCAACCAGGTTGCCGGCCGCATGCTCGAGGGCGAGGAGACCGTGGTGGATGGCGGCGACCACGTCCCGGACTCCGGAACGGGTAGCCAGCTCCAGGGCCTCCTGGTACCCGGAGCGCGCCAGAGGGAGATTCCCGATCTCCTGGCGCACCGCCGCGAGACCACCCAGGGCCTGCGCGTTCTTGGCGTCCAGGCCCGCTGCTCGCGCCACTTCGCAGGCGACCTGGTAGGCGCCGACGGCCTTGTCCCACCGCGCCGACCGGCGTTGGATCCGGCCCTGGAAGCGAGCGGCGTCCACCGCCAGCTCGGCGTCCATCACGGCGGCGGCGGCATCGAACGCGCACCGATACAGCTCCATCGCTCCGTGCCGATGCCCCTCCACCTCCGCCCGGCGTCCGACGACGGTGAGGCCCCGAGCGAGACGAGCGAGGTCACGCTCACGGAGGCCAGCGAAGGCGGTGGACCAGACGTCCTCGGAGTCCCCGCCTTCGGCGACCCTCTGAAGCACCTCGTCCTCGAGGACACGAACGCGCTCGTTCCATCCGTGCGGGTCGCCCGCTCCGGCGTCTTCGTCCACCAGGGCGCGCGCCACGCGTAGCACCATGAAGCGCTGCTCCACCCGAGCGCTCACGTCGAGACGGTCTTCCTGGCCCTCGCAGTCCTTGAGCACGGGGAACCCGACGAAGCCGTCGGGCTTGGAAGCTCCGAGGCGCGGACCGCGGCCCTCGTCGGGGTCCAGGTCCTGATGGAGAAGCGCCCCGGCACATTCTCCCGAAACGAACAGGGCCCGCTGACGGTCTTCGTCGGAGAGCCGGGCCCGGGGGCCGACGGACTCACAGACGAGGAACCAGGATCGGGCTCCGTCGCTACCCAGCGCCACGGCGAAGCGACTCGCTCCATCCCCGGCGCGCCGGTTGGCCCCGGCGGTCTCATAGACACCGGGGAGCCCGACCTCCCATGCCCGCTCTAGGGGCTCCACGGGAAACGAGCGCCGCGGCCGGTCACTCATGAGATCCACGATGACGTGCGTGTGCGCCACCGGATCGCCGTACTCGTCCACCCACACCGCAGCGGCCCTATCCGCCCCGGTGATCTCGGACAGCTCGCTTAGATGCGTCACCACGGCAAGCCGCACCGGATCACCGGAATAGATCGCGCGGGCGAGCTGAAGCCTCTGCCTCCTCCGGCTGCGATGCTCGGAGAGGCCGACGACGTGATCCCGGGCGGTCAGGACCGTATCCGGGTCACCGAGGTTTGTGGATAGCATGGTTCAAGTTAGTGTCGTGCTCAGCGCCGGCACAACATTTCCGTACCGCCCCGAATTGAAGCCTTCCCCCCGCCCTTTGACGGCCGATCTCGGCCTGTTCGGACTCGCCGCCATCTGGGGAATCAACTTCTCCGTGGTGAAGGTGGTGCTGCGCGAGCTGGATCCGTTCGCGCTGAACGCGCTCAGGTTCCCTCTGGCGGCGGCCGCCTTCTGGCTCGTCCTACGCAACAGACCCGGAATCAGGCGCCCGAGGAAGGAGGATCTGCCGAGGATCCTTCTCCTGGGATTGGTGGGAAACGTCGTCTACCAGGTCTTCTTCATCCGTGGGCTCGACATGACGCTGGCCGGGAACGCCAGCCTCCTCCTCTCCACGACGCCCATCTGGACGCTCCTCCTCTCGGTGATCGCCGGCCACGAGCGACCCACCATGCGGGTGGTGTCGGGAATCGGAGCCACCATGGCCGGAATCGTGCTCATCGTTCTGGGGCGCGAAGGGGGGCTCACGCTGGAGACGGCCACGCTCCGGGGTGACCTGCTCATGCTCGGAGCGGCAGTCCTGTGGTCCGGATACACGGTCTGGGGGAGCGCGCCCGTCGCGCGCTACGGCCCCCTCCGGATGACCGCCTGGAGCCTCTGGATCGCGACGCCGGCCATCGTGCTCATGGGGCTTCCGTCGCTGGCCGACACCCCGTGGACTCAGGTATCCCTGGGCGCCTGGGCGGGGGTCGTCTATGCCGGCGTCCTCTCTATCGCCGTGGCGTACGTCCTCTGGTACCGGGGCGTCCAACAGCTGGGGAACAGTCGGACCGCGGTGTACTCGAACCTGGTACCCGTGGCCGCTCTGGCGACGGCGTGGATCTGGCTCGGCGAAGTGCCCACCGCGGGTCAGATGGTGGGAGCCCTGGTCATCCTCACGGGGCTATGGCTCTCCCGCACCCGACGTTGAGCGTGGGGGGGCCGGGCGGCGCGGCGGGGCGCTACGTGCCGGGCTCGAGCTCCTTGCGGTGGCGGAGCTCCGGAAACTCGTAGTAGATCACCCCCTCGGTGGAGATCTCGGACCGCACCCTGAAGTCGTCGTCCATGCTGATGAGGAGCTTCTCAGCGGCGGACAGGGAGAGATCCAGGTCCGCCGCCACCTCGGACACCGTCAGCGTGCCCCCCTTGGCGGAAGCCAGCCGCAGGATCTTCTGCTGGAGGCCCCGCATCACGGCCTTCCGACGCCCCTGAAGCCCCTGCCATCCCCAGTAGAAGGTCAGGGAGCCACCCATGCCGAACACGCTGCCGACGGCGAGAAGGGCGGCCTCCGCCTCGACGACGCCGATGAGGAGCATCAGGGTGGCGAGGAGCACCATGCCAACGCCCAGCACGCGTCGCTTGATCCCGCTGCTGGGGAGCGCCTCGTCGGGCCGTGACGCGATGAGTCGTTGCTCCGGCTCCGGCCCGGTGACCGTGAGGACCCTGGAAGCGTTCTCCCATCCGAGTCCGCACCGGGGACACACGAGGTGGTTCCGGCGGGCCAACCAGTACAGGAGGCCGCCCAGTCCCCAGGTGAAGAGACTCACACCGACGGCCAGCGCCACGTGACCGGCGCGACGGAAGTAGGGCATGCCCTCGCCCTGGTAGGAGCATCGCGGGCAGACTTTGACGCGCTCGACGCGCGCTACCGCTCGGTGCCCGAGCGCGGCCGCGCCACATGTCGGGCACCGCTCCTCTCCACGCTCCAGGGATTCACCACAGGTGGTACAATGCATTGGTCTCACGGTCGCGGTACGAGCCCGGACGCTCCACGACCCGGATCGTCGGGCGCCCTGTGCACCTCACTCCCTACGAAACGGAGCGAGAGAAGATTCAGGACGCGGCTCACCGGAGGCGCATGATCCGGACCAGTGCCTCCGACCCCGCTGCCAGAGGACCGCCTTCCTCACCTCCGAACGCCACGGTGAGGGTGCCACCCAGGGGGGGGCGCAGCACGATGAACTGCGAGGACGACGCGGCGATGGACGAGGAGTAACGGAAATCCCGGCTCCCTCCCCGGAGGACCCGGAGCGGCGGCGGGATGTGCGGCGGCACGAAGAAGCCCCTGAGGTCGATTGAAGGGTAGGTCAGCGCCGGATCCACTGCGTCGAGCCAATCGGGGCCCAATCCCTGGGGATCCTGATCGAGGAAGACCGCGGTCACCCAGTCGGAGAACAGCGTCCCCCAGCTTCTCCCCGTCTCTGCCTCCACGCCCGCGACACCTGTGCGTGTCTGACGCGTCAGGCGCCCCAGGATGTCCCCGCCCTGCTGCTGGTGGAGGTAGAGGAGGAACAGGAATCCGGCCCCACGCTCCACCAGGGTGCCCGACCCGCTGGCCGCCACCAGGCTCACGGTATCCGGGCGTTCGAAGTACAGCTCTGCCCGCCGCCTGTTGCCCGCCCGCAGCAGCGCCACGCTGGCCGCGTCGTTCAACGCCGCGTAATCACGGGCGACCAACTCCTCGGCCATCTGGGCCAGCGCCTCCAGCACCCAGACCGCATCCTGTGACCCACCGAGCCGGAGGACCCGCTCGTTGAAGTGGACCATGTGCTGGAACTCGTGGGCGAGAATCGCCGGGAGCACGTCCAGGATCTGATTGCGTGTGCGGGCATCCCCGAACTCGGCTTCG
>CAYGKI010000287.1:0-3608 GCA_964350235.1 uncultured Gemmatimonadaceae bacterium
CGACCGGGAGACCGGGGAAGTCCACGACCGCGTGGAGCGGGTAGGCAGCGCCTTCCGGCCGACGCTGTCTCCCGACGGCCGTTGGTTGGTGTACGGGACCCGCCACGACGGGGAGACCGGCCTGCGCATCCGCGACCTGACGTCAGGCGACGAGCGGTGGCTGGCGTATCCGGTGCAGCACGACGACCAGGAGTCGAGGGCGACGCTGGACGTGTTGCCGGGCATGTCGTTCACGCCGGACTCGCGTCACCTCGTGGCCACGTACGGCGGTGGGATCTGGCGGATCCCGGTGGAAGGTGGCGACGCGGAGCGGATTCCCTTCCGGGTCCGCTTCGATCTGGCCATCGGTCCCGAGGTGGATTTCGACTATCCCATCGAGGACACCGAGACGTTCACGGCACGCCAGATCCGGGACGCCGTGCCGTCCCCGGACGGACGGCGCATCGCCTTCACGGTCCTGGATCGTCTGTACGTGGCCGACGCCGACGGCACCGATCCGCGCCCGTTGGCGCCCATGGCCGGTGTCCAGCAGCACATGCCCGCCTGGTCCCCGGACGGGACGGCGGTGGTGTTCGTCACCTGGGAGGGGGACGCCGGGCACGTGTACCGGGTTCCGGCGGGCGGAGGGCAGCCTCAGCGCATCTCGGATCGCGCCGCGTTCTACAGCCAGCCGGCCTGGTCGCCGTCCGGCGACCGCGTCGTCGTGGTCAGGGGGCCGGCCCGCGCCTTCCTGGAGCATACCGCCCAGGGCGCGGGCAACGTCGGGGACGAGCTCGTCTGGCTCCCCGCCTCGGGTGGGACGGCCACGGTGGTCATGCCGCTTGGGAACCGGAGCCGACCCCACTTCACCGGTGACGGAGCACGCATCCACCTCTTCCGATCCCCGGACCAGCTGGTCTCGGTGCGCTGGGACGGGTCAGAGGAGAAGGTACACGTCCGGGTCCGGGGTGAGCGGGTCACGGGTCAGGATCAGGCCCAGTCTCCTTCCCTGGTCATGATGGCTCCGTCCGGGGATCAGGCGCTGGCGCACATCCTCAACCACGTCTACACCCTGACGGTGCCCGCCGTGGGGGAGGCGCCCACCATCCAGGTGGGGAATCCGGCCAACGCCGCCTTCCCGGCGCGGAAGCTCACCGAGTTCGGTGGCGAGTTCCCCACGTGGTCCGCCGACGGAAGAACCGTGCACTTCTCCCTGGGGAACGCGTGGTTCAGCTACGATCTGGACGCCGCCCGGGCGCACGACGACAGCGTCGAGGCCGCCGACGCCGGCGACCAGGACGACGACGAGGACGACGCCGGCTTCCGCGCCGACGAGGTGCGGGTGGCGGTGGAGATCCAGCGGGACATCCCCAGGGGGGCGGTGCTGCTCAGGGGCGCCCGCGCCATCACCATGCGTGGCGACGAGGTCATCGAGAACGCGGACATCCTGGTTCGGGACAACCGCATCGAGGCGGTGGGCCCTCGCGGCAGCGTGGACGTGCCCGGTGACGCGCGCGTCATCGACGTCGCGGGCAGGACGGTCATCCCCGGCCTGGTGGACACGCACGCGCACCTGCGCCCCGCCTTCAACGTGCACCGCGCCGACGCGTGGCCCTACTTCGCCAACCTGGCGTACGGCGTCACCACCACCCGGGACCCGCAGACGGGGAGCACGGACGTGCTTTCCTACGAGGATCGGGTCCGCGCCGGGGAGATCATCGGGCCCAGGATCTACTCCACGGGCCCGGGGATCTTCTTCCAGTTCAACGTCGATTCCCTGGACGAGGCCCGGGACCTGCTGCGCCGGTACTCGGAGTACTTCGACACCAAGACGCTGAAGATGTACGTGGCCGGCACCCGCGAGCAGCGTCAGTGGATCATCCAGGCCGCTCGGGAGCAGGGCATCATGCCCACCACCGAGGGCTCACTGAACCTGAAGCAGAACCTGACGGAGACCCTGGACGGGTACCCTGGGCTGGAGCACTCCATCCCCGTCTACCCCGTGTACGAGGACTACGTGCGGCTCTTCGCCGAGAGCGGACGGGTGTACACGCCCACGCTTCTGGTGTCGTACGGCGGCCCCTGGGCGGAGAACTACTTCTATGCGCTGGAGGACCCCCACGACGACGAGAAGCTGGCCCGGTTCACACCCCACAGCGTGCTGGACGCGTCCACGAGACGGCGTGGGGCGGGCTGGTTCATGGACGAGGAGCACGTGTTCCAGGACCATGCGCGGTTCGTGGCGGACCTGGTGGCCGGCGGTGGGAAGGCGGGCGTGGGGAGCCACGGCCAGCTCCAGGGTCTAGGCTACCACTGGGAGCTGTGGGCCATGCAGTCCGGTGGTCTGGGCGAGCACGACGCCCTCAGGGTGGCCACCATCTTCGGCGCCGAGGCCATCGGGCTGGACCAGGACCTGGGCTCCATCGAGCCCGGCAAGCTGGCGGATCTGGTGATCCTGGAAGGGAATCCGCTCACCGACATCCGTAACACCAACACGGTGGATTACGTGATGAAGAACGGTCGCCTCTACGACGGCGATACCCTGGACGAGGTGCACCCCACCTCCCGTTCCTTCCCGCGCATGTGGTGGTGGGACGACGAGCCGGACGGCGTGCCGGGCGTGGGTGGAGGGCGATGACTCATCGCACCATCTCCAGGAGGTCACGCACCGTGCGATGGGATTCCAGCGGGTGCCGGAGCGTACGGTCCCGATGTAGCTCGTAGCGATTCCGCCGTCCCTGTCGCTCCCGGGAGACGATGCCGGCTTCCTCCAGGTCGTCCAGGATGTGCTGGACGGCGCGCTCGGTAATGCCCACCGCCGAGGCCATCTCGCGCTGCGTGGCTTCCGGATGCTGCTCCAGGAAGACGAGCACGTGGGAGTGATTCGTCAGGAAGGTCCACTTCTGCTGCGCTGTGGCTTCCGGCTCCGTGTGGGGCGGCTCGGCCATGGGACCTCCGGATGGACGGTTTGATTGACGAAGTAGAAAACGTAATATATTGTTCGCGGCTTTTGCAGAAGACCACCCACTGGAGGCTCCCTACGCTATGAGTACCGAGACGCTCTCGAACGCGGATGCCGCGAACGCCGGAGAGACCGGAGCCGTGCCGGTGACGGTCGCCCGTGGCGACGGGATCGGCCCCGAGATCATGGATGCCGTCCTGTTCCTCCTCGAGGAAGCCGGTGCGCGACTGAGCATCGAGCCCATCCAGGTCGGCCGGGAGGTCTACGAGCGTGGCGTCACCTCCGGCATCGAGCCCGAGGCCTGGGATTCGCTGCGGAGCACGAGGGTGTTTCTGAAGGCGCCCATCACGACGCCGCAGGGCAAGGGCTACAAGTCCCTCAACGTCACCATCCGTAAGACGCTGGGGCTGTTCGCCAACGTGCGTCCCAGCCGGGCCTACCACCCGTTCGTGCCGTCTCCCCATCCGGACATGGACATGGTCATCGTCCGGGAGAACGAGGAGGACACCTACGGCGGCATCGAGCATCGGCAGACCCAGGAGGTCGCCCAGTGCCTCAAGCTCATCACCCGCCCAGGCACCGAGCGCATCATCCGCTATGCCTTCGAGTACGCCCGTGCCCACGGCCGCAAGGCCGTCACGTGCCTCACGAAGGACAACATCATGAA
>CAYGKI010000287.1:3618-4446 GCA_964350235.1 uncultured Gemmatimonadaceae bacterium
GATTCGGGCCGAGTACCCCGACATCGAGTCGGATCACTGGATCATCGACATCGGTACCGCCCGCCTGGCGACCCGGCCCGCGGACTTCGACGTGGTGGTGCTGCCCAACCTGTACGGGGACATCGTCTCCGACGTGGCCGCGGAGATCTCCGGATCGGTGGGGTTGGCCGGGTCGGCGAACGTGGGTGAGAAGGTGGCCATGTTCGAGGCGGTGCACGGCTCCGCTCCGGACATCGCGGGCCAGGACCTGGCGAACCCGTCCGGCCTTCTGCACGGCGCCATCATGATGCTCGAGCACATCGGGCAGCCCGACGTGGCGGAGACCCTCCACAACGCCTGGCTACGGACCCTCGAGGAAGGGGTGCTCACCGCGGACGTGGCCGGCGGCCGGGACTCGGTGGAGGTGGTGGGCTGCAAGGACTTCGCGCGGGCGGTGGCGGACCGACTGGGTCAGAAGCCCCAGGAGCTCCGACCCGCGCATGCCGCCGCGGTGGCCTCGTCCTACGCGCTCAAGCCGGTGAAGAAGGCCACGAAGGAGCTCCATGGCGTGGACGTCTTCCTGGACTGGGACGACGCCGGGCGCGACCCGGACGTTCTGGGCGCCCGCCTGGAGGCTCTGGCGGGGCCCGACATGAGGCTGGTCATGATCACCAATCGGGGCGTGAAGGTGTATCCGGAGGGCTTTCCGGAGACCTTCTGCACGGACCACTGGCGTTGCCGGTTCGTGGCTTCCGAAGGGTCGAGCGCGCCTACCCACAAGGTGGTGTTGGGGCTACTGGACCGCCTCCAGGCCGATGGTCTCGACTTCATCAAGACCGAGCACCTGTA
>CAYGKI010000288.1:0-4426 GCA_964350235.1 uncultured Gemmatimonadaceae bacterium
GGTTCCTTTGAGTCGCGAGATCGGAATCCGGGGCCTGGTGGGGACGTTCCTCCGGTCGTTCCTCATCCAGTCGTCGTGGAACTACCGGACCATGATCGGGGCCGGCTTCGGCTTCGCCATGCTTCCCGGCCTCCGTGCCCTCTACCGGGACCGTCAGGAAGCCCTCGACGCCGCCTTGGGCCGCCATCTCGAGCATTTCAACGCACACCCGTACATGGCCGACGTGGCCCTGGGCGCGAGCCTGCGGCTGGAGGCGGAAGGGGAGAGCGCGGACACCGTCCGCCGCTTCAAGACGGCGGTCAGGGGCCCACTGGGCGGGTTGGGCGACGCGCTGGTATGGGCCACGTGGCTGCCCGTGGTCTCCATGGGCGCGGTGGCGCTCTACTGGTTGGGTGCGCCCGGGTGGCTGGCGGCGGCTTTCTTCCTGATCTTGTACAATACGGGGCACGTGGGTCTGCGCATCTGGGGCTTCCGGGCCGGTCTCCAGGCCGGCCGGGACGTAGCCGGCCGTCTGGCGGCCGCCAGGCTTTCGCTCTGGACGGAGCGGCTCCGATCCTGGGGCGTTCTCGTCCTTGGCGTGCTGGTGGGCGCTCTGCTGGGGGGAGCGGGCGGGTTGGGCGACGCCGGAGCCCTCTGGACCGCGCTGGCCACCGTGGGCTTCGTCCTCGGACTCCGTGTGGGCCATCACGTGTGGAGACCCGCGGCGGTGGTGGCCGTCGCCGCTATCGCGATTCTGGCCACATGGGGCACTGTGCGATGAGCGAATCCAACCGCGTCGAACGAGACGTCCAGATCGTCAATCGGGCGGGCATGCATGCCCGCCCGGCGGCCGAGTTCGTAAAGGTGGCCGGGCGGTTCCGTGCCGACATCACGGTGGCCAAGGACGGCCTGGCGGTGAACGGGAAGAGCATCATGGGGGTGCTGATGCTGGCCGCCGCTCAGGGAAGCCGGCTGCGGCTTTGCGCCGAGGGTGAGGACGCCGAGGACGCGGTGCAGGCCCTGGAGGATCTGGTGCGCTCCGGGTTCGACGAGATCGAGGCCTGATGTCCATCACGCTCGACGGTGCGCCGGCCTCGGAGGGGATCGGCGAGGGTGCGGTCTTCCGTCTGGATTGGGGCGTGCCGGTGGTCCCTCACGAGACGGTGGGTGAGGACGACGTGGCCGGGGAAACGGCACGCTTCCACGAGGCCAGGGCCTGGGCCCGGGAGCGCCTCGTGGAGCTGCAGCGGGCCACCGAGGAGCGCCTGGGGCCCGTGGAGGCACGCATCTTCGAGCCCCAGCTCCTCATGCTGGAGGACTCGGAACTCGTGGAGGGGACGCTCCGCTACATCAGCGAGAACCGCCTCACCGCGCAGCGGGCGTTCGAGTGGCGCATGCTCGAGCTCCAGGCCATGTGGAACCGCACGCGGAACCCCATGGTCCTGGACCGCTTGAACGATCTCGAGGACCTGATGATCCGGGTGCTCAGGCGCCTGCTCGGCGACCACGATCCCTCGGACCTGCCCACCGACGGTCCTGGCGTCGTGGTGGTGGCGTCCAATCTCACCCCCAGCTTGGTGGCGCAGCTCGACCCGAGTCGGGTCCAGGGGATCGCCACCGATCACGGCACGAGAACCGCCCACTGGGCCATTCTCGCCCGATCCCTCGGCATTCCCGCCGTGGTGGGCCTGGGCAACGCGTCCAAGCGGGCCGAGAAGGGACAGCACGCCATCGTCGACGGGCGCATCGGGCGAGTGGTGCTCGACCCTACGGACGACGAGCGGCGCCGGTTCGGCGAGCGGCAGCGGCGACTGACCAACTGGGAGGAGGAGATGGCGGTCATCGCCTCCCTGGAGTCGGTGACCACCGACGGCCAGTACGTCGAGCTGAGGGCCAACCTGGACCTTCCGGCCGAGTCGGCCCAGGCCGCGGCGCACGGCGCCGTGGGCGTGGGCCTGTTCCGGACGGAGTTCCTGGTGGTTGGGCGGGCCTCCATGCCCGGCGAGGAGGAGCAGTACGAGGCGTACAGGGCCGTGGCGGAGGCGTTTCCCCGAGGAGCCGTCTACATCAGGACCTTCGACCTGGGCGGCGACAAGTTCCCCATGTTCCTGAACATGCCCGCGGAGGAGAATCCCTTCCTGGGCTGGCGGGCCATCCGGGTCTGTCTGGACGAGCCCGAGCTCTTCCGAACGCAGCTGCGCGCGCTGCTTCGGGCCACGGCGCACGGAGACGTGCGCATGATGCTCCCGTTGGTGAACGACGTGGAAGAGGTGCGGAAGGTCCGGGCGTTCCTGGAGGAAGAGGAAGAGGTCCTCAACCAGGCGGGCATCCCCTACAACTCGGGATACAAGCTCGGCGTCATGATCGAGACGCCCGCCGCCGCCCTCGACGCGGTGGAGCTGGCTCGCCACTGTGACTTCTTCTCCATCGGCACCAACGACCTGGTCCAGTACACGCTCGCAGTGGACCGTACCAACACGCGGCTCAGCCAACTGTACAATCCCTTCCATCCCGCCGTGGTCCGCCTGTTGCACCAGGTGGCCCGGGTGGGCCGGGCCGCGGGCATCGAGGTGAGCGTGTGCGGCGAGCTGGCATCCAATCCCCTGGGTGCCTTCCTCCTCCTGGGGCTGGACATCACGACGCTCTCCATGGCGTGGCCCTCTCTTCCGGAGATCAAGAAGTTCATCCGGGACATCCGAATCGAGGACGCCCGCACCGCTGCGCGTAAGGCGCTTGCCGCCCCGACGAGCAAGGACGTGACGGATTGCCTCGTGGCGGGAATCGGGGACTCGGTGGATCTCAAGGTCTTCCAGGGTAGATGGAGCTTGTCGGTTCCGGATTGATTTCCGAGCTGTGAAGGCTGGAGTCCGCTCGATTCTGGGCTGACTCATCGCATCTCGCCGACATGCAGCCGCTTCCCGGGAAGGGACCTTTGAAGAATCTCTTTACCTCCGAGTCCGTCACCGAAGGACATCCGGACAAGATCGCGGATCAGATTTCCGACTCCGTGCTGGACCATCTCCTGGCCAAGGACCCGACCTCCCGCGTGGCCTGCGAGACGTTGGTCACCACGGGGATGGCGCTCGTGGCCGGCGAGATCTCCACCCAGGTGTACGTCCACCTGCCCGACATCGTCCGGGGGACCCTCCAGCGGATCGGGTACACCAACGCCCAGCTCGGCATCGACGCCATGACGTGCGCGGTGCTCACCAACATCGACCAGCAGTCTCCCGATATCGCCATGGGTGTGGACACCGGTGGCGCCGGAGACCAGGGGATGATGTTCGGGTACGCCAGCGACGAGACGCCCGAGCTCATGCCGGCGAGCATCCATTTCGCGCACCGCATCACCCAGCGCCTTGCCCACGTGCGTCGCGAGGGCGAGGTGCCGTGGATCCGCCCCGACGGGAAAGCCCAGGTCACCGTGGAGTTCGACGGCGACAAGCCCGTCCGCGTCCACACCGTCGTGGTGAGCACCCAGCACGACCCCGACATCCGTGACCACGAGATCCGGGACGCGGTGATCAACCGGGTGGTGAAGCCGGTCCTGCCGAACGACATGTTCGACGTCGACGACTGCATCCTGCACATCAACCCCACGGGCCGCTTCGTCATCGGCGGACCCCACGGGGACGCGGGCCTCACGGGCAGGAAGATCATCGTCGACACCTACGGCGGTGTCGGGCGCCACGGCGGCGGCGCATTCAGCGGAAAGGATCCGTCGAAGGTGGACCGGTCCGCCGCCTATGCCGCCCGTTGGGCGGCGAAGAACGTGGTGGCGGCCGGCCTGGCCCGGCGGTGCGAGATCCAGCTGGCGTATGCCATCGGCGTGGCGGAGCCCGTCTCGGTGCGCGTCCTCACGTTCGGCACCAGCGAGGTGCCCGAGACCGAGATCGCCAGGGCCGTGGACGACGTCTTCGACTTCCGGCCGAAGAAGATCATCGAGGATCTGGGACTGCTGAAGCCCATCTACACGCCCACCGCCGCGTACGGGCACTTCGGGCGGACGCCCGACATGCGCGTTCCGTCCGCCGGGGGGGACGAGCCGGTCCAGTTCTTCCCGTGGGAGCTCACCGACAAGGCCGACGACCTGAGAACCGCGCTGGGCGGCTGAGGCACCGTCGGGTCCGCCGAAGCGTCCCAGGGGGTCGCGTCGGCCGGGGTTCGGCCATGGGCCGCACCGACCATCGAAGCACCGCTCGGATTCGTGAGAACCCGGGCGGTGCTTCGGAGTATTGGTGGGGCGAGCGGGGTTCGAACGCCCCGGATCATGTCTCAGGGGCGGAGGTCTCCGCGGCGTGTTGGTAGAGGTGAGGGTCCAGAGCCTGGCGCTCGATCGGTCGTCGAACACTCCCGTGGTCATCCTCGAGGAGCGCGACGGTGAGCGCGGGCTCCCCATCTGGATCGGTCCCGGGGAAGCGAGCGCCATCGCCATGCAGCTCGCCGA
>CAYGKI010000289.1:0-4420 GCA_964350235.1 uncultured Gemmatimonadaceae bacterium
CGAGTTCTACACCAAGAAAGAGCGCCTCATGCTGGATCGTGAGCGCACGAAGCTGGACAAGTACCTGGCTGGCGTGAAGGACATGGGTCGCCTGCCCGGTGCCATCTTCGTGGTCGACGCCAAGCGTGAGACCATCGCGGTTCGGGAGGCGTCCCGCCTCGGCATTCCCATCATCGCCATCACCGATACGAATGCCGATCCGGACAGCATCGACTACCCCATTCCCGGGAACGACGACGCCATCCGCTCGGTGAGCCTCATCGCGAAGGCCATCGCCGACGCCATCGAGACCGCCCGCAAGGACGTTCCCGAGGACGAGCGCCGCCGTACCGAGGACCTGGAGGCCACCACGTACTCCACCGAGACCGGTGAGACCACCGAGAAGGAGCGGCCGCAGCGGCGCCGGCCCACGCGGAGGCGCCGGCCGAAGCCGGCGGGGAGCGCGCAGCGCCTCAAGGACGAGGAAGGTGGCGCGGACGTGGAGGACTCGGACGAGGATGAGGACGAGCTGGAAGCCGTCCAGGGGGACGACACGGCGGCCGAAGCGGCCTCCGCGGAGGCCCCCGAGGCCGAGCCGAAGAAGAAGGCTGAGGCGGAGGACGATGCCTCGGAGGATTCGGAGGACTGAGTTCCGGACGCCCGGACGCCTTGAAGGTGCCGGGTGGCCCAGCGTCCCCGGAGGGACGACGAGAGGCGGCAGGGTCCGGGGCGTTCCGGTCTCCGCCGCCTCTTTTCACGATCACGGTCGGCGAGGCCGGATCCACCAATGAGCCACGGACGATGAGCGAGCGAGCATGATCAGCGCCAAGGACGTCAAGAAGCTCCGCGACATGACCAGCGCGGGGATGATGGATTGCAAGAAGGCCCTCGAGGAGACCGGGGGTGACATCGAGAAGGCCGTGGACCTCCTGCGTGCGAAGGGCGCGGCCAAGGCCGCCAAGCGTGCGGACAAGTCCGCCAACGAAGGCACCATCGGGAGCTACGTCCACTTCGACGACCGTACGGCCGTCATCGTGGAGCTGAACTGCGAGACGGACTTCGTGGCCAACACCGACGCCTTCAAGGGGCTGGCCAAGGACCTGGCGCTCCACATCGCCTCCACGGCGCCGCTGGCCGTGTCCAAGGAAGAGGTCCCTGCCGAGGTCGTGGAGCGGGAGCGGAACGTCTTCCTCGAGACCGTCAAGGAAGAGGGCAAGCCCGAGGCCATGTGGGACAAGATCGTCGAGGGGAAGCTCCAGAAGTTCTTCAAGGAGAGCACGCTTCTCGCGCAGCCCTTCGTGAAGGACCCGGACAAGACCGTCGAGCAGCTCATCACCGAGGTCTCCGCCAAGACCGGGGAGAAGATCGAGGTGGCCCGGTTCGCGCGCTTCAAGGTGGGTGAGAGCTCCTGAGGTCCCTGGGCACCAGAGAGCGACCGAGGAGCGGATCCAAGAGAGGAGGTGAGCGTGAGCCAGGACGGTGAAGAGCTACGGTACAAGCGTGTCCTTCTGAAGCTTTCCGGCGAGGCGTTGGCCGGAGGTAAGGGGTTCGGCATAGAGCCGTCCGTGGTGGACCAGCTCACGGACGAGATCCGGTCGGTGGTGGAGATGGGCGTGTCGTTGGGCGTGGTCATCGGCGGCGGCAACATCGTCCGGGGCGCCATGGCATCCAAGGAGGGCATGGACCGGGTCCAGGCCGACTACATGGGCATGCTCGCCACGGTGATCAACGCCCTGGCCGTGCAGGACCTCCTGGAGCACAAGAACGTGGAGACCCGGGTCATGACGGCCATCCGCATGGACGAGGTGGCGGAGCCCTACATCCGTCGTCGCGCCATGCGGCACATGGAGCTGGGTCGCGTGGTGCTGTTCGCGGGAGGGACGGGGAATCCCTACTTCTCCACGGACACAGCGGCGGTGCTCCGGGCCATCGAGATGGAGTCGGACGTGGTCATCAAGGCCACCAAGGTGCAGGGGGTCTACACCGCCGACCCGGTGACGCACCCCGACGCCGAGTTCATTCCGAAGATCTCGTTCCAGGAAGTGGTGACCCGGGAACTGGCGGTGATGGACGCCGCGGCGGTCTCGCTGTGCAAGGAGAACCGGTTGCCCATCATCGTGCTCAATCTCGAGAACCGCGGAGCGGTGGCCAGCGCCATCCGTGGTGAGCACATCGGAACGCTGGTATCGTAGGAGCGCGCGCACGCGCGGCCTGGGCCGCGAGCGCGTCACCGACCCTTGGGATTCCGGGCGCCTGCCCGGAGTCGAAACGATCCGGCCCCCGAGCGGGCTCCAGCAAGCAAGCGGAGGAACCGAATGGCCACCGTTGAGGATGCCAGGAAGCGGATGGAGGATGCGCTCGACGCCATGCGCCGGGAGTTCGCCACCGTGCGAACCGGCAAGGCCACTCCGGCGCTCCTCGACACCGTCCGCGTGGACGCGTACGGCTCGAAGATGCCGCTGAATCAGGTCGCCACGGTGAGCACGCCGGATCCGACCCTCCTCGTCGTGCAGCCCTTCGACAAGTCGCTCATCGGGGAGATCGAGCGCGGCATCCAGTCCGCCGATCTGGGCCTCAACCCGGCCAACGACGGGAACGTGATCCGCGTGCCCATCCCGCCCCTCAACGAGGAGCGCCGCAAGGAGTACGTGAAGCTTCTCCACAAGATGGCCGAGGAGGGGCGCATCTCCATCCGCCACGCCCGGCGCACCGTCCGCGACGACATCCAGGCGTTGGTGAAGGAGCACGAGATCGGCGAGGACGAGGGCCACCGACGGGAAGAGGCTCTGGAGAAGCTCACCCACGAGTACAACGACAAGATCGACGACCTCCTCAAGAGGAAGGAAGAGGAGATCATGGCGATCTGATGGTCGCCACCGAGCTCACGCGCAGGTGGGCGGTGGCGGCGGTGGGGGTGCCCCTCGTCGTCGTCGTGCTCTACGTCGGATCCTGGGCCCTGGCCGGCCTCGTGGCGGTTCTGGCCGCCATCGGAGCCGACGAGTGTTTCAGGCTCGCACGCCACAAGGGCCTCCGCCCGGTCGGTTGGGTGGGGATTCCTGTGGCCGCCCTCTTTCCCGTGATGGCCACTGTCGCCCCCACGCCCGGCGCCTTCGGCGCCTCCGCCCTCGTGACCCTGGCCGTCGCGGCGCTGCTCGTCCTCGTGTGGATCACGTTCTGGCGGGGTGCGGAGGGAGAGCCATTGGCCGCCGGGGGGACGACGCTCTTCGGGGCCGTCTATCCAGGGCTGGCGTTGGCGGTGGTCCCGCTGCTCCACGCGCTTCCCGGCCAGCTCGGCTGGAGCGGGGAAGGGGCGACGGCGTGGTCCGCCGTGGCCGTGGTCGCGCTTCCGCTGACGTCCACCTGGGTGGGTGACGCGACGGCGTACTTCGCCGGATCCGCGTTCGGGCGACGGCGATTGGCGCCCGCCATCAGTCCGAAGAAGAGCTGGGAAGGCGCGGTGGCCGGCGTCGTGGGCGCGAGCATCGGTGCCTTGATCTGGCACCTGGTGGTGCGGGAGGTGATCCCGGGGGCGCCGCTCACGCCGGTGCTCGTGGCGCTGGTGGGGGCCTGCATCGGGGTGGGCGCCATCCTGGGCGACCTGGCGGAGTCGGTTCTGAAGCGTGACGCCGGCGTGAAGGACTCGGGGACCCTCCTCCCGGGACACGGGGGCGTCCTGGATCGCGTGGACGCCCTCGTGCTCACGCTTCCGCTCTCCTACGGATTCTTGCTCCTCCTGGGGACCCTGTCATGATCCGTGTGGCGATTCTCGGCTCCACCGGCTCCATCGGACGGAGTGCCCTGGAGATGATCTCGCGGCACCCGGATCGTTTCGACGTGGTGGCCCTCACCGGCCACCGCAACGTGGCCCTCCTCCGGGAGCAGGTCGCGCGGTTCAGCCCGGGGGTGGCGGTGGTGACGGACGGGGGCGGGGCCCCCGAGGTGGGACGAGCCGAGGGGCGCACCAGATGGCGATCCGGTCGGGCGGCCCTCATGGACGTGGCGCGCATGGACGGCGTGGACGTGGTCCTCAACGCCCTGGTCGGCGCCACGGGGCTGGAGCCGTCGTTGGCGGCCGTGGGAGCGGGCCATCGGCTGGCGTTGGCCAACAAGGAGTCCCTCGTGGCGGCCGGTGCCTTGCTGCTGGAAGCCAGTCGAAAGGCCTCCGAGCACAGCGCCATCCTCCAGTGCGTCGAGGGGTGCGCGGAAGGGAGCGTGGAACGCATCGTCCTGACGGCGTCGGGCGGGCCGTTCAGAGGCCGGACGCGCGGGGAGCTGGAGCATGTACGGCCCAGCGACGCGCTGCGTCACCCCACGTGGGAGATGGGCGCGAAGATCACCATCGACTCGGCCACGCTGGCCAACAAGGCGCTGGAGGTCATCGAGGCACACTGGCTGTACGGGATCGGATACGAACGCATCGATGCCGTCGTACATCCCCAGT
>CAYGKI010000290.1:0-4419 GCA_964350235.1 uncultured Gemmatimonadaceae bacterium
CTGTACCGTTCACGCCTGAGTCTCGGGTGTACGACGTCCCGACGTGAGCACTTTCTCCGGCGACCCCATGGCGAGAATCCTTTGTGGGGACGATGAGCCTGGCGTTCTGCTCGCCATGGAGGAGATCCTCGACGAGGCCGGGCACGAGGTCGTTGCCGTTCGAAACGCCGAGGCCGCGCTCAAGGTTCTGCAGCGCGGGGGCATCGAGCTCGTGGTCACGGACTATCGGCTTCCGGGGGCGTCGGGGCTGGAGCTGCTGGACCAGATGCTGGAGGACGGGTCCGACGTTCCCGTGGTGATGGCCACGGGATATGCGTCCATCGACCACTCCGTCCGCGCGATGAAGGCCGGGGCGGTGGACTACATCACCAAGCCCGTCCGGCCGGACCAGCTCGAGATCGTGGTGCAACACGCCCTCGACCTCGCCCGGCTGAAGCGCCAGAACGAGACGCTGAAGCACGAGGTATCGCGGCTCAGGGCGGGACGTCACGTGGTTGGAGACGGTCCCGCGTTCCGGAAGGTCCTGGACGCCGTGGCGACGGCGGCGCCGACGCGCGCGTCGGTGCTGTTGCAGGGCGAGTCGGGCACCGGAAAGGAGCTCATCGCCCGCATGGTGCACGACATGAGCGGACGGGAGGACGAGCCCTTCGTGAGCGTGAACTGCGCCGCCATGCCCGAGCACCTGGTGGAGAGCATACTGTTCGGGCACGAGAAAGGCGCCTTCACCGGAGCCACCAGCCGTACGCTGGGTGCCTTCGAGCGTGCGCACAGGGGGACGTTGCTCCTCGACGAGATCTCCGAGATGCGGCTGGACCTCCAGGCGAAGCTGCTGCGGGTGCTGCAGGAGCAGGAGTTCGAGCGTGTGGGTGGGGGTGCCCCCGTGCGGGTCGACGTCCGGGTCGTTTCCACCACCAATCGCGACTTGCGGGAAGAGGTGGCCGAAGGCCGCTTTCGCGCCGACCTGTTCTACCGGCTGAACGTCGTTCCCATCGTGATTCCGCCGCTCCGTCAACGATCCGAGGACCTGCCCGTGCTCGCGAACCACTTCGCGGCCCGGGTTGCGAACGACCTGGGAAGAGCGGTCCCGGCCATCTCGGAAGACGCGCTCGCGAAGCTCAGAGCTTACGGCTGGCCCGGGAACGTCCGGGAGCTGGCCCACGCGGTGGAGCGGGCGGTGATCTTCGCCCGGGACGGGTCCATCTCGGCGGACGCGCTGATCCTGAACGGGGCGGACCCGGGATTCGGAGCCGCCGGAGCCGGGACTCCGAGCGACGGCGGCATCCTGCTCCGTACCCTCGACCTCAGGGAGGCCGAGGCGGTGCTCATCCAGGCCGCACTCGAGAGGACGGAGCAGAACCGCACTCAGGCGGCGAAGCTCCTGGGCGTGACCGCCCGGACGCTCAGGAACAAGCTGAACGGCCCCAGGGAGTAGAAGAGCGCCCCGCCTGGTCCGGCGGGTTCGCGCCTGGGTCTCCAGGATCCGAGCGACGCATTCTCGACGCCCCCCGATTCGGCGATGCCCTTCGGTTTCCGCCGACCATCGTACGCCGGCCCCCGCCGAGCCGATGCGGAAGGATCGTCCGCTCTCCGCACGGAAACATCTTCCTGTCGACGTCACTTCCGTCAGGAGCCCATCACGCGCGCCGGCCCTGTAAAACATCCGTGAGGTGTGTGTAAGTGTTGGACTAACAACACGTTGCGTATCTGTGGCGCCCGGCCACGCCCGTCGGCCGGCGTCCCGTCTCCGGATGGAACGCTCGTTGCCTTACCGTCTCCCGACCAGGAATCACCAAGCCAGCGCCGGGAGAGTGACTTTGATCCGAGGCCTTATCGGGGCCGGGTCCATGGTGGACCGATTGAGGCATGAGCTCGATGTCTCCATGGACCGCTCCAGGACCATCGCCCACAGGGTCGCCAACGCCTCCAACGGAACCGAGGCTTCGTTCCAGGCGACCCTGGACGCGGCGTCGGAGAGTGCCGGCGGTCGGGTCGACCTGGAGGCGGAGATGGTCCGCCTCGCCGACGAGCAGATCCGGTACGATGCCATGAGCCGCGTCCTTCGAGACATGTACGGCCAGGTCCGCTCCAGCTTGAGGAGCAGCTGAGGATGACGCCGGTGAACGGGACGCCGCCGCTCCTGGGAGGTCTGAGGATCGCCGCCAGCGGGCTCTCCGCCCAGCGGCGACGCATGGACGTCATCGCCATGAACATCGCCAACGCCGAGACCACGAGGACGGCCGACGGCGGTCCCTATCAGCGCGTAGTGCTGCAGCTCGCCGAGGCGCCCCCCGGCGCCAATCGACGAGGGACTCCGACGCCCTCCGGACAGATCCGCGTGCCGGCCGTCCCCCGGCCTGGCGAGCCCCTGGCCCCCGACCCGCTCCGCGCTTCGGGCGTCGAGGTGGTGGGGACGTCGGTGGATGTCTCCGAGGGTGCCCTGGTCTACGAGCCCGGGCATCCCGACGCCGACCCGCGCGGCTACGTCCGCTACCCGAACGTGGACCTGACCCAGGAGACGATCGCGCTGATGGAGACCCGCCGCGCCTACGAAGCGAACGCCACGGTGTTCGAGGCGATGAAGTCCATGCTCAGACGTGCCCTGGAGATTTGAGCCCATGCGTCCGGTCACAGGTAGCCAGCCGCATGTCGGACACGCGTCCCGAGGCCCTCACCCCGCCGCCGAGCCCTCGGCCCGGGAGCCGGGTGTCGCACGCAGGGACGACGTCACCGCGCCGGAAGGGTCGGCCTCCGCGAGCCGCATGGAGGCCGCAAGAGGACGTCCGCCGAAGGATGCGGACCCCCGGCTCTGGGCGCTGCTCACCAGGGCCGAGCGCGATTTCTACTTCCGGAACGCCACCTTCGGAGCCCTGACCTACGGACCGGCCGCGAGCGGGAGCGGGCCGGAGCCGGCGGGTCGGCGGCTCGGCGGCCAGATCGATCTCACCGCATGAGCCGGCCTGGAGGAGTGTCATGAGCACGCCAGTGGGGGGCGTCGGTGCCGTCGGTCGGGCCATGCAGTCGGCGCTTCAGCGCGGACCGTCCCAGGACCCGGCGGCGGGTGGGTCGTTCAAGGACTCCCTCGCTCGAGCGCTGGGTGACGTTCAGGGTCTCCAGGACCAGGCCGGCGACACCGTGGGGGCGTTCCTTCGAGGAGAGCCCGTGGAGGTACACGACGTGATGGCGGCCGTGGAAGAGGCCGGCATCGCGTTGGAGATGCTCATCGAGGTCCGGAACAGGCTCACGGAAGCCTATCGGACCGTCGTGAACATGCAGAGCTGACCCGGGCATGGATCCGTTCGACTCGTGGCTCCGCTCGGCCAGAGGCCTGGGCATGGCGCGCCTCCTGGCCGTGGTGCTCGTCTCCGCCGTGGGCATCGCCGGGCTCTGGGGCCTGGTGGCGTGGGGGAGTGCCCCCGCATGGGTCCCGGTGGTGCGGGACGCGCCCATGGAGCTGATGGTCGAGTCGGGGCGGGCCCTCGAGGACGCGGGGATCGAGCATCGCCTCACCAGGGGAGGGTCGGAGATCCAGGTTCGGGACAGCGACGTAGCCCGGGCTCGGGTGCGCCTCGCCGAACAGGGTCTGCCCAGAGATGGAAGGCGAGGCTTCGAGCTCTTCGACGAGCCCACCTGGGGGATGACCGACTTCACCCAGAGGGTGAACTACCGGCGGGCCCTGGAAGGGGAGCTGGAGCGAACCATCGGCCAGATGCGGGGCGTCCGCTCCGCGAAGGTGCATCTCGCCATGCCCGAGCGATCGCTCTACCGGAACGACGGAGCCTCCGTGGAGGGCTCGGTGCTCCTCCGTGTGGTCTCCGGCGCGAGGCCCACCGGGGAGCAGGTGGAGGCCATCCGGTTCCTCCTGGCCAGCGCCGTGGACGGCCTCACCACGGAGAACGTGAGCGTCCTGGACGACTCGGGCCGCGTGCTGTCGGCGGCCAACGAGCCCGAGGTGGCCGCCCAGGCGGACCGGCGGCGCCTGGAGATGCAGAGGGAGGTGGAGAGCTATCTCGAGGCGCGCGCCGCCGAGCTCGTGGAGCCCATGCTCGGGGCCGCCAACGTCCGGGTCCGGGTATCCGCCCTCCTGGATACGGAGCGGGTGGAGCGACGGACCGACGCGGTGGACCCCAACGCCCAGGTGCTGACCGCGGAGGAGCGCTCCGAGATCGAGCCCGGCGACCCTTCTCAGGGCGCGGCCTCGACCATTCAGCACAATACCTTCGACGTGACGCGGAGCACCGAAGTCTCGTTGCGCCTCCCCGGGGCGGTGCGTCGGCTCACGGTGGCCGTGGCGGTGAACGAGGACTCGCCGAGACTTCAGGATCCCGCCGTCGTTCAACGCATCGAGACCCTGGTGGCCAACGCCGTGAGACTCGGCGGCGGCCGCGGCGACGCCATATCGGTGGTGGCCGTACCCTTCGA
>CAYGKI010000291.1:0-4374 GCA_964350235.1 uncultured Gemmatimonadaceae bacterium
TCGCACGATGGCGTAGGCGCGCCCGATGGTCTCGTGCAGCCGGGCTGTAGCCGGGGCGTTGGGCCCCTCGAGGTCGATCTGCTCCTCCAGGGCCCGCTCCATCTCCAGGACACCGGCTTCGAGATCTCCGGACTCGGCGAGGGAGAGACCCAGCAGGCGGCGGGACTCCACCGCGTCGGCGTGGCTTCCGCTATAGGCCTCCTCGTGCGCGTCCACTGCCTCCCGGAGTACCGGGGCGGCCAGGTCCCTCCGGGCCAGATTCCGGTATACGATGCCCATGGTGAGGAGGAGGCGGGCCTTCGGCCGCGGCTGGTCGTCCAGACCGGT
Organism: uncultured Gemmatimonadaceae bacterium; assembly: GCA_964350235.1. Lineage (GTDB taxonomy): Bacteria > Gemmatimonadota > Gemmatimonadetes > Longimicrobiales > Gaopeijiaceae > JAWLHJ01. The sequence continues at coordinate 328 of CAYGKI010000291.1, forward strand.
ACGTAGCCGCTCTTCGGCCACGGCCAGGAAGTCCACCATGCGCGTCGTGTCCCGCACGGAACCGGTGCGTGGATCGGGCGCCCGGAACAGGTCTTCCAGGAAGCCCGAGACGGCGACCGCCATGTCCCGCTCCTCGGCGACCCGCCGCGCCTGCCACACGAACCCGGCCAGGCCGAAGGCCAGGGACAGGAGGACTACCACGCCGGCCGCCACGCTCCCGCGTCGTCGCCCCACCAGCTTCCGGAGCCGGTACGGGACCGACGGCGGCTGCGCGGACACGGGGCGCCCCTCCAGGTACGCCCGGAGGTCGTCCGCCAGGGCGCCCACGTCCTCGTAACGATCCGTCGGGTTGGCGGCGAGCGCCTTCAGCACGATCTGGTCCAGATCTCCACGGAGGGTCCGCGACCAGCGCTGTAGTCCCGCTTCGTGCCTCACCCCGGGGGCGCCCGACGCCGGGACGTTCTGGTCCGCCGCGCCGGAGGTGACGCGCTCGCTCGGGCGCTCCAGCCGCGAGGCCCGATCGGGTGTCACGGCGCGAGCCATGGCCGCGTCCCACCCCTCCACGGGTCGTGACCGGGTGAGGAGCTCGTACAGGACCACACCGAGGGAATAGACGTCCGATGCCGTGGTGAGCACGTCCCCCCGTAGCTGCTCGGGCGACGCGTACTCTGGGGTCATCATCCTGGAGCCGGTACGGGTCCTGTGCTCCTCCGAGTCGAGGAGCTTGGCGATGCCGAAGTCGAGCAGCTTCACCACGCCGTCGTCCGTGACGAGGATGTTCGACGGTTTCAGGTCGCGGTGGATCACCAGGCCCTGGTGGGCGAAAGACACGGCCTCGCACACCTGGAGGAACAGCCGGATGCGGGCCGGGACGTCCAGCTCACGGGTCTCGCAGTGCCGCTGGATGGGTACGCCCGCCACGTACTCCATGACGAGGTAGGGCCGCTCGTCCTCCGCCCGTCCGGCGTCGTAGAGCCGTGCGATGTTGGGGTGCTCGAGTGACGCCAGGATCCGTTGCTCGTCGGAGAAGCGTCGAAGGATCTCCTCGGTATCGAGCCCCGCGTGGATGAGCTTGAGCGCCACCGTGCGGTCCGGTCCACCGTCCACCCTGGTGGCCGTGTACACCACCCCCATCCCGCCACGACCAATGACCTCCAGCAGCCGGTAGGGAGACACGTCTACGGCGGGGGGCGCTTGGGACGGGCTGCCCGCCGAGGATTCCGGCCCGTCGCCGGGATCGAGGTGCTCCAGGTCCGGTGGGATTCCGTCCAACGGCGTGTCGGGGCGGGCGTCCTGTCGCAGAAGATCCAACACGTCGGCGATGAGGGACTCGTCCCGGGCCCCCTGGTCGCGCAGGAACGCCGCGGGATCCTCGGGCGCCGCGTCGGCCACCAGATCGAACAGGCGCCGCAGCTCCGACCACCGTGCCTCGTCCATGCTCAGCGCCCCCGTCGGGAATGAGGGTACGGCCTGCCACGCCAGCAGCTACCGCCGTTGATGGTGTGTCCCCAGCCGACGGTGCGGCGCGAGCCCCCGGGCGAGATGCCCCTCACGTGTCACCGAGCTCCCTGGCGAGCCACGCCCGGGCCATCCGCCAGTCGCGCTTGACCGTCGCAGTGGAGATCCCGAGCGCCTCTGCCGTCTCCTCCACCTCGAGCCCGCCGAAGAAGCGGCAATCCACCACTCGGGCGGCCCGGGGATCCTGGTGCTCGAGCCGCTCCAGGGCCGCGTGGAGCTCCAGGAGCGTCTCCGCGTCCATGGGGCCACCGCCGGGAGGAGCCGCCGCCTCGTTGAGGGTCACGGCGGCCACGCCCCCGCCACGCTTCACCGCGTCGCGCCTCCGGGCCCGGTCCACCAGAACCTGCCGCATGGCGCGCGCCGCGATGTGCTTGAAGTGCGCTCTGCTTCGTACGTCCGCCGCCGGCCCGGAGGACAGCTTGATCCAAGCCTCGTGGACCAGGGCGGTGGTGTTCAACGTCTGGCTCGACTCCCCTCGCCGGACGCCGTGGGCGAGGCGCAGCAGCTCGCCGTACAGGGTATCGAACAGGACATCCGCCGCGGCGGGGTCCCCGTCCCGCGCCCGGGCCAGGAGGGTGGTGATGTCGGAAGAAGCAGACATGGGTCCGTGATAGCCCACCGGTCCCGTTCGAGCAAGGCATGGCGGCCGTCCCGGGCGCGGGTGGAGGACAGGAGCGCACGGGTCACCTCGGGTCGAACACGAGGACGCGGTGGTTTGCCACGTCCGAGACGTAGAGGCGACCTCCGATGAGTTCAAGGTTGTTGGGTGAGTCCGTCCCGAACGTCCGGGCAGAGACCACGCCCTCGGATACCCCGTCCTGATCGGGATCGTCGCCGGCGGAGAGGGTGAAGTCCGTCTGACCCAAGACCCCCAGGGCCGACGCCCCGCTCGTTCCGGGGAAAGCGAAGACGAGCACTCGGCTGTTCTCTTCGTCCGAGACGAAGAGGACCTCGCCGTCCGACACCACGTCGTGCGGCCTGCCCACCGACGACGCCGACGCCGTGATGGATCCAGGCGAAGTGAAGTCGGGGGCTCCGAGGACCACGTCGGCGGGGGCCCCGTTCGTCGTGGGCATCCGGTTCCAGACCAGCACCCGGAAGTTGTTACCGTCGGCCACTGCGAGGCGGGTGCCGTCCGACCATACGCCCCGGGGACTGGAAAGCGAGGAGGGGCCAATACCGGCCGCGTCCGACGTGAAATCGGGCTGGCCCACCACCACGTCCGCCGGCGCGCCGTTCGCCGTCGGGATCTCGTTCCAGATCAGCACGCGGTTGGCGAAGTTGTCGGTGACGATCAAGCGGCCGTCGGCTACGGCCATGTGGGTTGGACGCTGCATGGCCGTCCGGGACGTGGCCTTGTTGTTGGAGGTGAAGTCGGCCTGTCCCACGATCACGTCGGCGGGCGCCATGTTCGTCGTCGGCAGGGTATTCCAGATCAGGATACGGCTGTTGTTGAAGTCGTTCACGAACAGCTTGCCGTCAGACGCGATGACTTCGCCGGGAAAGATGAACGTCGAGTCCGTCCGAAGGATCGAGGACGCGCTCTCCGTGGTGAAGAGGTCCGGCTGGCCCAGGACGAAGTCCGCCGACGGGCCGGACGCGGTGGGCACGCTGTTGAAGCCGAGGATCCTGGAGTTGCCGCCGTCGACCATGTAGAACCGTCCGGCACCCTCGGTGACCGTGCCGCGGAAGACCACGCCCACCGGATTGGGCCCTGTCCCGCCGGCGTTGCGGGTCCCGGCCGTCAGGGTCTGCTGCCCCAGCACGAACGCCGCAGCCGGGAAGTTCTCGAAGGTCAGGCCCGAGGCTACCGAAAAGGCCTGCCCGTCCACGCTGAGCGTTCCACTCGATGCGCGGAGCACGTAGTCCGTGCCGGGCGCGCTCGGCGAGACCGCGTCGAAAGTCGCTACACCGCCGACCGGGGCCACCGAGAGCGCACCCTCCAACCCACTTCCGCTCGGCCCGCTGGCCAGGGAAAGCACGACGGGGTCGTCGTGGTTGACCACCAATGCGTCATTGGCGTCCAGGACGTGCACCACCACGGACTCGGAGAACGGCCGACCGGCAACGCCGTCCAACGGCTGGGCCTCGAACGCCAGTCGGGACGGAACCTGGGTGACCTCCACGGCCGCCGCCCCGGTCACCCCACTCTGCGTGGCCGTGATCTGGGTGCTCCCGTCTCCCACGGCCGTCACCAGCCCGGTGGCGTCCACCGTGGCGACGCCGGGGTTCGACGACGTCCAGCTCGGGCTGAGGGCCACCGTGGCGCCCTGGTCGGTCCGCCCCTGTGCCGTGAGTCGCATGGTCTGACCCAGGGCGGTGAGCGGGGCCGCCGACGGCGCGGAGACCGTGATGGAGGCCAGGGTCGGGGTCGGGTCCGGCTGGGTCGGTCCGGCGTCGCTGCCCGAGCAGGAGGAAATGAACCAGGTCGTGATCACGAGGGCGAGTATTCGCCACGAGCGGGATACGGATGGCATGGCCGGGGCTCCGGAGAGGGTAGTGGGGCTACCGTCGGATTGCGCGGGAAGT
>CAYGKI010000292.1:0-4372 GCA_964350235.1 uncultured Gemmatimonadaceae bacterium
CTGCTCGAAGTCGATGAGGTTTCCGTGCGCTTCGGCGGCATCGTGGCGCTCGACGAACTCTCGTTCGAGATCGCCGATGGCGAGATCCTCGGTCTGATCGGCCCGAACGGCGCCGGCAAGACCACGATGTTCAACGTCGTCAGCCGCATCTACGACCCCACACAGGGCCGGGTGCACTTCGACGGCGAGGATCTGCTCGCGGTCAGCCCGCACCGCGTCGCCGGCTTCGGGATCGCCCGCACCTTCCAGAACCTGGCCCTGTTCCCCACGATGAGCCTGCTGCAGAACACGATGACCGGTGCCCATCACTTGGGCAAGGTGGGGTTCGTGCGCTCGATGAGCCGTGTCGGCGCCGCCAGCGAGGAGAAGGCGCTGGCGGCCGATGCGTTCCAGATCCTGCGTTCGCTCGACCTGCACCATCTGGCCTTCCACCCGGCCGCCGGTCTGCCGTTCGGCACGCTCAAGCGGCTGGAGTTGGCGCGGGCGCTCGCCGCCCACCCCAGGCTGCTGTTGCTCGACGAGCCGGCTGCCGGCCTGACCCACCACGAGGTCGACGAACTGGCCGCCACGATCCGGCGCATCCGCGACGAGTACGGCCTCACCGTGCTGCTCGTCGAGCACCACATGGGCATGGTGATGGGCATCTCCGACCGTGTGGTCGCGATGGAGTTCGGTCGCAAGATCTCCGAGGGGACACCTGCGGAGGTCCAGCGCGACCCGCGGGTGATCGAGGCCTATCTGGGAACGCCGGCATGAGCGGCGACATGCTGCTGAACGTGACCGGGCTCACCGCCGGCTACGGGCCGATCCAGGTGCTCCATCAACTCGACTTCTCCGTGGCCGAGGGCGAGATCGTCGTGATCCTCGGTGCCAACGGGGCCGGCAAGACCACCACGATGCGGGCGCTCTCGGGGTTGATCGCCCGAAAGGGCACCGTGGAGTTCGCCGGCAAGCAGATCGGTGGAGCCAAGCCCGACGCCATCTTGCGTGACGGCATCTCCCAGGTGCCCCAGGGCCGTGGAACCTTCACCGATCTGAGCGTCGACGACAACCTCCGTGCAGGTGGCTACACCGTGCACGGGACGATCGAGGACGACCTCGAACGGTGGTACGAGCAGTTCCCCCGGCTGGCCGAGCGCCGCAGCCAGAAGGCCGGATCGCTGTCGGGCGGTGAACAGCAGATGCTGGCCATCGCCCGGGCCATGATGCCGCGACCCAAGCTGTTGCTCTGCGACGAGCCGAGCCTCGGCCTGGCCCCGATGATCACCCAGGAACTGTTCCGGGTACTCGGGACGCTGCGTGACGACTTCGGCATGTCGCTGCTGATCGTCGAGCAGAACGCAGGGATGGCGCTCAAGCTCGCCGATCGCGCCTACGTGCTCGAGACGGGCCACATCGTCGCCACTGGCACCGGCGACGAGCTGCTCGCCGATGACACGATCAAAGAGGCCTACCTGGGAGTCGTCAACTGATGTCGCTGTTCCTCGAACGGATGGTCAACGGACTCGCCGACGGGTCGATCTACGCGCTCCTCGCGCTGGCGCTCGTCGTCGTGTTCCGCTCGACGGGCCAGCTCAACTTCGCCCAGGGCGAGATCGGCACGACCGGCGCCTTCGTCGTGTCGACGCTCACCCTGTCCGGGTTGCCGGTGTGGGTCTCGATCCTGCTTGCGATGTGCGTCGGGTTCGTGATCGCCGCCGGCGTCGAACGCGTCGTGGTCCGGCCGATCGAGCACCGCAACCCCGGTGCCGTCATCGTGGCGCTGATCGGCGTGTTCCTCGCCGTCAACCAGCTCAACTCGATGATCTGGGGCGTGGACGCGCGCCGCCTGCCGAGCGTGTTCCCCGACGGTGCCGACGACTTCGTCACCATCCTCGGCACGCCGATCCGCATCGCCCGCCTCGGGGTGATCGGCGTGCTGATCGTCGTGCTCCTCCTGCTCTGGCTGCTGTTCACCAAGACCAAGATCGGGCTCGCGATGCGGGCGGTCGCGAACAACCAGGAATCCTCCAACCTCGTCGGGATCCGTGTCGGCACGGTGTTGGTCCTGGGCTGGGGCATCGCGGGTGCGATCGGGGTGCTCGCAGCAGCGATGCTGGCACCGTCGGCCGGTCTCAGCGGGACGTTGATGCTCAGCCCCTTCCTGCTCGCCTCCGTGGCGGCCGTGCTCGGCGGTCTCGACTCACCGATCGGTGCGGTGGTGGGAGGTCTGCTGATCGGCGTCACCGAGGCGGTGATCGTCGGCTACGTCGACTTCCTCGGAGCCGACATGCTGATGCCCGTCATGCTCGTCATCCTGCTCGGCGTGTTGCTGTTGCGACCGTCGGGGTTGTTCGGCTCAGAGCGCGTGGAGCGTGTGTGATGGATCTCCCGATTCGCTATACCCGTGGAAGCTGGCAGAACTGGCTCGGACGCATCGTGCTGTTCGGTGGCGTGGCACTGTTCATGTTCCGGGCGGTCACCGAGTGGAACCGATCCGGACTCGGCCTCCTGACCGACGCGCTGATCATCGCCATCGCGGTCACCGGGCTCAACCTGATCACCGGTTACACCGGACAACTGTCGCTCGGCCACGCTGGCTTCTTCGCGATCGGCGCATTCGTCTCGGCGATGCTCGTCACCGGGAGGGTGTGGACGCCGTTCGTCACCGAGAATCTCTGGACGCCGGGGTGGACGCTGCTGGCGTCCGCGTTCGTGTGCTTCCTCATCGGCATGGTCGTCGGTGTCCCGGCGTTGCGCCTGAAGGGGATCTATCTCGCGCTGGTCACCCTGGTCTTCACCGAGGCCGTCCGTGCGTTCTTCAAGTACGACCGCTTCGAGGGGGTCACCGGGGGCGCAACCGGTATCAAGGGACTCAACTACCTGCCGCCCACGTGGACCGGCCTCGATGGCCGCGCCGACCTCGTGACGTGGTTCTTCTGGCTCTCGCTCGTGATCCTGGTGGTGGTGTCGGTGCTCTCGGCCGGGATGATCCGCAGTCGCATCGGTCGGGCGATGGTGGCCGTGCGCGACAACGAGACCGCAGCTGCGGTCATGGGCGTCAACCTGTTCTCGATCAAGACCGTGGTGTTCGGCCTGTCGGGTGCGATCGCCGGCGTCGCCGGGTCGCTCTATGGACTGAAGCTGACGCTGGTCGAAGCGGACGTGCCGATCTTCGGCCTGTTCGGCTCGGTGACGCTGCTGGTGGCGATGGTGGTCGGGGGCGCCGCTCAGAACTGGGGGCCCTTCGTCGGTGCGATGTTCTACATCTACGTCAACGACTTCGCCCGCACCGTCGGCGAGGATCCGTCGGGAAGCTGGCTGCTCGGCTGGCTCGTCGACGAGGGCACGCAGCTCCGCGGTCTCGGCGGGGTGGTGTTCGGCGTGCTGTTGATCCTGTTCGCCCGGTTCGTCCCGCTCGGCGCCGTGGGCACCGCCCGCATCTGGCGCTCCAAGGTGGTGCAGGTCGTGCCGCGGGTGCCCATGCCCGCCACGGCCGGGGCGGGCGCCTCGGCCGACGCAACGCCGGCGCCACCGACCACCGCCGATGCTGCGTCGCAAGAGGACGACGGCTCTGGTGTGGCAGCACCGCCGCGGACTAGCGTGGACGAAGCCGATTCGTCCGCCGCTGGCAGCGACGACTCTGCACCGTGAACACACTCCCAACCCACCCAACCAGAGGGGGACTCTGACCATGGTCACGACCAAGAAGCTGATGGCGCTCGCCGCCGTCGGAGCATTGACGCTCGCCGCGTGCGGCAGCGACGACGACACGGCCGACACCGGGGATTCTGCCCCGGTCGAGACCGATGCGCCCGACGAGACCGACGCACCCGACAGCACCGACGCACCCGACAGCACCGACGCACCTGATGACACGACCGACGACGCGGATGCAGGTGCCACGGGTGCCGAGTTCGTCATCGACACCGAGGCGTGTGACGACCCCGACGCTGCGACCGCGCAGATCGAGGGGCCGCTCAAGATCGGAACGTCGATCCCGCTCTCGGGTGGACCCGCGGTGCTGTTCGCTCCGTTCGGTGCCGGCCAGCAGGCGTACATCGAGTGGTACAACGAGACCAACGGCGGGCTCGACGGTGAGCCGGTCGAACTGATCATCAAGGACGACCAGTACACCGCGGACCTCACCAAGGCCAACGTCGACGAACTGATCTTCGACGACGAGGTGACGCTGCTGTCGGGCATCATCGGATCACCCAACAACCTCACCGTGCAGCCCGACCTGAACGCACAGTGCATCCCGCAGCTGTGGGCGTCGACCGGGGCCTCCGACTGGGGCGCCATCGACGAGTATCCGTGGTCCTCGGGCCTCCTGGTGCCCTACGCCATCGAGTCGCGGGTGTGGGCCGAGCACGTCGCCGAGGGAGGCGGG
>CAYGKI010000293.1:0-4345 GCA_964350235.1 uncultured Gemmatimonadaceae bacterium
CTTCCGGTGGGCAGACGACCCAGAGACGCGGCGAGCTGGCCTCCCCAAGTTTCCTCTTCGACGCGATCCGGGGCACCCATGGTCGATTCCGATCCTTCTCGGACTGAGCGAGTCATGGCTCTGCTCGTGGTTGACATGCAGGAAGGAGCTGTCGCGCGCGATCCTTATCAGCGAGACCTGGTAATCGGGAATGTCTCCGCTCTCATTGAGGCATGCCGTGCCGGCGGGGTCGAAGTCGTCCACGTGCAGCACGATGGCTTGCCCGGCGAGGATGAAGAGCCAGGGACAGCAGGGTGGGAAATCCACTCTGCCGTTCGTCCTGTGCCAGGAGAGAAGGTTGTGCGGAAGCGCTTCAATAGCGCATTCCGGCAGACTGACCTGCTCAGCCACCTGGAGCGGCGAGGGGTCTCGGATCTCATCATCGTGGGCCTCCAGACAGAGTACTGCGTCGATACCACCATTCGGGTGGCGTTCGAGTTCGGCTTCTCGATCGTCGTGCCGGAAATGACCAACACCACCTTCGACAACGGCGAGATCTCCGCGGAGCAGATCTACGACCTACACAACCGTCGAGTATTCGCGGGCAGGTTTGCCGAGGTCATGACCATGTCGGAAGCCTTGTCGGCCGTCGAGGCCGCGGGACCGGGAGGCGGCGAGCGCAGGGGGTCATGACTGAACGCGCCTTATCGCAGCGCTCGGCGATGGAGCGTCCTGAGGCTGCGGAAGTTGTCTCATGGCTTGCACGCCCTGCAGGCAGTCCACGAGGTTCCGCCGGTCACGAGGGTCCTCATGTCTTCCCTGGGCAAGTCCCAGACTCCCGCGCTGCTCTGCTCATGTCGAACAACCCACCCGCTGAACCCCTGCTGTCATACACTGACTGGCTGCGAACCCAATGGCGGTCCCACCTGGAGCCGCATGCAAGCCTTCTGGGCTTGACCGTCGGGGCCAATGGCGATGGTCGATTCGGCACCGTTGGTGAAGTCATCCGCCATATCTTCGGGGCCGAGCTCAGGTACGTCGACCGGATCCGTGACCAGGCGGCCACTGACGTTTCGCACGTTGATGCAGACAGCCTCGAGGCTCTCTTCGCGCTGGGCCGGGAGTCGCGCGAGTCCTTGCGACGTCTCCTGAATGACCTCGGCCAGGACGACTGGGAGCAGGAGCGCCAGTTTCCAATTGGGGCATTCGAGTTCGAAGGCACCCCCGCGAAGATCCTCTTCCACATCCTGGTCCACGAGGTTCGACACTGGGCTCAGATCGGGACGTTGCTCAGGCTGAATGGCAACGGGCCGCCCCTCCACGATTTCCTTGTAAGCCCCGTGCTTGGCGGCGAGTTTCGGAAGAGGAGATAGGTGAAGCTGGCAGCCTGACCCGTTTGAGCGGTCTACTCGGCCACCGGCCCGAGCACGCCGTGGGCCGGGGCTCCCCACCGCCAAGGAGAAGCCCCCTGGAACCGTCACCCCCACGCCGGCTGAGGATCGCCGCCCACAACGGCGCACCGGTGTGGGGCGGGGCGGAGATCGCCGTGTGCCGCCTCCTGGCCGGACTCGAGCACCGGGGCCACCACGTGCGCTTCTTCGTGGGGAAGGACGAGGTCGCGCGCCGAGCCGAGGCGTTCGGCCTGGATGTCCGGCCCCTTCCCGTGGGAGGCGACCTGGCCGTCCATCACGCGTGGCGCGTGGCGCGAGCGCTTCGGGCGTTCCAGGCCGACGTGCTCGTGGTGGGGACCTTCCGGAAGCTCCTGCACCTGACCGTGGGCGGACGGTTGGCGCGCGTCCCGGTGGTCGCGCGGATCGGCCTGCAGGGAGACGAGCCGCGGAACGCCAAGTATCGGTTGCTGTTCCGCCACTGGGTGGACCGGGTGGTGGTGTCGTCCGGGACCATGAGGGACGCCTACCTGGACGCGCTCCCGGAGCTGGGGGAGGCGGTGCGGCACATCCCCAAGGGTATCCAGCCTCCGAAGGTGCGCCGGTCCCGAGAGGCGTTCCGGGCGGAGCACGGGATACCCGAGGGGGCGGTGGTGGTCACCGGACTGGCTCGTCTGGTCGGGGACAAGCGCATGGACCGGTTCGTCGACGTCGTGCGGTCCATGCCGGCGGGCGTGGTGGGCCTGGTGGCGGGCGACGGGCCGCTCCGGGCGGAGCTGGAGCGGCACGCCCTCGAATCGGGCGCGCCGGTGACGTTCCTGGGGCACGTGGACGACGTGGGCGGCCTGCTCGGTGCGTCCGACCTGCTGCTGGTGACGTCCCGCCGCGAGTCCATGTCCAACGCGATGCTCGAGGCCATGGCGCTGGGCGTGCCCGTGGTCTCGACCCCCGTCGACGGGGCCGACGAGGTCCTGTCGGCGGCGGGGGGAGAGGACGCGCCCGGCGTGGTGACGCCCAGCTTCGAGACGGAGGATCTCGTGTCGGCTACCGGACACCTCGTCAGGGACGACGAGCACAGGCGGGTCATGGGCGCCGCGGCGTTGCGGCGGGTCCGGGAGCGGCACGACGAGGCGCTCATGGTCCGCAGATGGGAGGCGCTGCTCGACGAGCTGGCCGACGAGCGACGAGGCTCCCGGTCCCGGCCGCGCTCCGGGACGGGCTGAGGTAGGGCGGGGGCGTCCCCGGCGCGCCGTCCCGCGGGACCTGGCCCCTCAGACGTCGAGGGTGGGGCGCAAATGGTAGTGGCGGAGCGTCCGGATCTGGCGCTGCATCCGCTCGGGCCCGAGGTAGCGGTCGGAGTAGGCCTGCTCCACCGGCCGGTCGCAGTCGTGGACCAGCACGTCCACGTCGGTCCCACGGCGGGCCAGGACCGCCGCCGTGTAGATGCTCTTCATGCGGCCCGGACGGCGACGGGAGCCGCCCTGAGGGGAATCGACGAAGATCACGTCCCATGCGGTGGCCAGGACCGTGTTCGGCAGATCCTCCATGAACAGCCGGTCCTGCCTCCGGAGCAGTCGCTTCCACTGGGTGCGCACCGTGTCGTAGGTGACCTGGTGCACGGTGACCCCGGGGATCTTCTCCCGGGTCATGCGGATCCACTCGGGCTCGTGCTCGACGAACTCCGTACGCCCGCCGGCGTTGGCCTCCAGCCAGAACCTGGAGTCGCGCCCCACCCCGAACACCAGCAGGTTGCAGGGCGCCCTGCGGCGGATCACCTCACGGATGTGCCGGTACTCCTCGAAGCTGCCCTGTCCGGGGTTCGATTCGACCAGCTCGCGGAGGTCCTCGTCTTCGAGGGCGGGGGACGAGGGCTCGGTGGGGTCCACGGACGGGGCGGGTGCGGGGCGCGGGCGCTACGGACGTCCGAGCATCGGGAGGGGGGCTCCGGGTGTCAACCCGGCCGGCATGCCCCTCGCGATCATGGCCCGGTGGGCTCCCCCGCGGCCTCACGCTGGCGGCGTCGCCTCACGCGCTTCGCATAGCTCCTGGCGATGAAGCGCGTGGTGGTGGAAGGCAGAAGGCGCTTGACCCAATCCGTGAGTCTGGACTCCGCGCCGATGACCACCCGGACCTCGTCACGCCGGATGGCCCGGACGATGCGCCGGGCGACCGTCTCGGGAGGTGATCCGAAGCGGTCCATCCTGCGTTGCGTTCGGGGTCTTCGACGCTCGTCGGCGACGCGCGACGCGGCTACGATGCGCGTGCGCACCGTGCCGGGATAGGCGCAGCTCACGCCGACGGGCGTGGGGGCGAGCTCGGCGGCGATGGACTCGGTAAAGGCCCTGATGGCTGCCTTGGTCGCGCAGTAGGAGGAGTAGCGTGGCGTGCTCACGTTGGCCAGCATGCTGGCCACGTTCACGATATGTGCCTCGTCGGCGCGGAGGAGGTGCGGGAGGAAGGCTTTGCATCCGTGGATCACGCCCCAGAGGTTGGTGCCGATGATCCAGTCCAGGTCCTCGAAAGAGTGCTCCTCCAGGGTCTTGGAAACGGCCACCCCCGCGTTGTTCACCAGGATGTGAACGGCGCCGTGCGCTTCGATCACGGCCTGAGGCAGCAGCACCATCTCGGAGCGCCGGGAGACGTCGACACGATGGCACGAGACTCTGTCCGTGATGGCTTCCAACCGGCGGGCCTCGGCCTGGAGGCCGCCGTCGTCCACGTCCACCAGAGCCAGCGCGCACCCCTGCTCGGCCAGCGCCTCGGCCACCGCCGCCCCGATCCCGTGGGCCGCCCCCGTGACCACCGCGACGCGCCCGTCCAGTCGCTTCATCCTGCGCGACGGCTCAGGTTCGCCATCTGAGCACCCTCTCGGGGACCGAGTTTCGGAAGGGCCGGCCTTCGGTCCGGGCGGTCATGAACTCGCGCTTGAGGGTGTGATACCAGCGCGCGAGGGTATCGGCGTCGTGAATCATCATGAG
>CAYGKI010000294.1:0-4038 GCA_964350235.1 uncultured Gemmatimonadaceae bacterium
GCGCGGAGCTCCGCACGGTAGGTCTCGAAGGCGTCGCAGGGCACGGCGATGGTGAGGTCGCGCACGGGCTCGCCGGCCCGCGTCTCGAGGGCGTCGACCAGTCCGCGAAAATAGAAGCGGGCCACCTCGCGGGCGGTGAAACTTCGGTTGCCCACCCGCGCCATCGCCCGCTCGTGCTCGCGGCCGAGGTGGCGCTTGAAGCCCGTGGCGAATCCGGTCGCCGTGCCATCCCAGTTGTAGTCGAGCGCGGCCTGCCCGATCAACACGGTCTGGGCACGATCGTCCATGACGCAGACGCACGACGGCACCACCGGCGTCTGGGTGAGCGGCTCGAGGCTGACGAGGCCCGGAAGGTGCACGATGCGGGGGCTTCCGGTGCGGTCTTCGCAGATCGTGGTGTTCGACGTGCCGAGATCGAGTCCCCAATGGATCGTCATGACAACAGGCGGAGATGGCCGATGGAGACGGGCGGCGTGAGGCGAAGGATCGCTCGAGCGTCAACGCACCCGTACGCCGAGTCCCACACCGAAGGTCCACTCGTCGAGACCGAGCCCGTTCCAGCGACGGTAGCCCGACTCGGTGCGGATGGCCAGCGAGGCACCCAGGGGTCTGTGATAGCCGAGTGTGGCGCCCGCGCCGGCCTCGACGGTCGTGCCCAGCGCGTCGTCGATCCGGACGAGCGCGATGGAGGGTCCGAGGTAGATCGCACCGGCTCCCACGGTGGCGCGGTAGACGGTGAGAAGGGCGAGAGAGACGCGACTTCGATCGGTCGTGCCGGAGCGATGGAAGAGTCCCAGATGGAGATCGAACATCATGGCGCTGTTGGGCATCCAGGACCCGTAGACCGCCGCGGCGCCCAGGGGCCCGGCACCCGGGAGGCCGTAGTCCGACTCCGTCGATGCGCCGGCCTTCACCACCACGCCGGATCGGACACCAACTTCGAAGCCCGGCTCGAAGGGGTGGCGGCGGTTCCCGTCGACGTCGGACGCACATTCGTCCATGTCGAGCGCGCCGGCCGCGTCCACGAGGCCGAAGCCGAACTCGTCGTTGTGGTGGTCGGGGTAGGAACTGGAGCCCACCATCTCCGCGCTTTGGGTCAGACAGGTGTAGACGTCCTCCCGCGAAAGGTCGGTGCGCCTGGAGATCAGCAGGCCCGCCGCTCCCGCCACGATGGGGGCGGCGTAGGACGTGCCTGAAGGGTTGTCGTAGAGGCCTCCCGCGTCGGTGGTCCAGATGGTCTCGCCGGGGGCCACGAGGTCGAGGCAGGCACCCGTGCCTTCGTCTCGTCGCTGGTCACTCCGGGTGGTGGCGCCGACGGAGATCACCGACTCCAGCGCGGCGAGGTACCGGGTGGGATCGCAAAAGTCGTATTTCGCCGGCTTTTGTTGGACGGCGACGGTGATCGGAATACCGAGACTGTCCCTGCCGTCTGAAGCGGCGCGCTCGACCGCCACGCGGACGGCGTCGGTCACGGTGGAGAGCGAGAAGCTCATGTTCAGCACGTCGGCGCCCATGGAGGTGGCGTAGTCGATCGCCTGGGCGGTCAGGTCGGCCGTCGTGACCGTGCCGCGCTGAATGAGCATCAGTCGACAGCGCGGGCACACCGACGCCACGCCGATCTCGTTGTTCGTCTGGGCCGCCGCCGTGCCCGCGACCGCGGTCCCGTGGTCGAGGTTGCCGGTGTAGTTCGGAGAGCCGCAGGGGTCCTCGTCGGGGGGCAGGCCACCACCGCCCGGACAGCCGTCGAAATTCCATCCGTGCTCGTCGCCCGGCTTGGCCCACGGATCGTTCGGGTCGGCCGGCTCGTAGGGGTTGTCCCACAACTTGTTCTTCAGATCGGGGTGCGTCATCTCGAAGCCGCCGAGTTCGAGCACCGCGATGGTCACGGTCGGGTCGCCGATCGTGACGTTCCAGGCGTCGGGCGCGTCGATCCTCTCCAGATGCCACTGCTGGGGATACAGGGGGTCACACGGGTAGTCACCCACGCTACATGTGCCAGTGCTTGTGCCAGTGCTCGGCGCCGGCTCGCCCGCAGGCAGTCCCACCAGGACGAAGTTCGGATGGGCATAGACCACGTCGTCCATGGCGGCGTAGTCGCGTGATCGGGACAGGGCATCGGAGTCGCTCGAGCGGAGTCGCACGACGAACTGGTTGGGGCGGTACGATGGCGGCTCTCTCGCGACCTCGGCCTCGAATCCTCCATTGATCGCGTCGATGACGTTTCGGGCAGTGCCGGGCGCGAACTGCACCACCAATTCCGGCACCACGACGAAGGGCTCGCCGCCATCCGCGCGCCGAGCGAGGAACCCTCCGCCCCACGAAGTCGAGTCGCTGCCCAGGGCCGCCGCCGCCTCTGCGAGTTCGGCCCGCGTGGTTTCCGTCGTCGAAAACACCCACAGTCGTTCATCGACGTCGCGCGCGCGTTCGGCCGTCGGCAGCAGCGTTCGAATCCGCTCTTCGACCCTCGAGAACCCGGTGCCCGCGGGCGTCGACACGGCGAACGAATCGAGGGCGACGATCAGGGGCACAGTCCGGCCCCCGACCCGATACGAGTCGTAGAACGACTGACCCGCCAGGTCGGAGGCCCCTGCCGTGAACAGGGCCGCGGCGGCCACCCCGAGCGCGGTCGATACCGCGAGCGCGGTCTGGCCCTCCCGCTTGGGCATCTTTCTAGTGTGGCCAGCCTCCGTTCGGCCACTCGGGGGGCATCGGCGGCTCCGGTGGGTCGTCCTGGCTGCAATCACAGTAGTCTGCGACGTACTGCTGATAGTCGGCGATCCACTGCGCGATCTCGTCTTTCCAATCGCGCCACTGCAGGAGTTGTGACCACATCACCGCGATGACGAGAAGCAGAATGAAGATCAGGAGAGGCATGGTGCAGCTCCGGCTCAGGTAGGGGGCCCAAGAAGCGGACCCGTGGTGGACAGGGGTACAACGGACTCGGTCCAACCGAGATCGAGGAGGCGTTGCTCGAAGCGCCGCGCGAGGCCGGTGCGACCCTGGGCTTCTGCGGCGGCCTTGCGGATCGCGAGACTCGGGGCCAGGAAGGCGACGAAGGCCATCGGGCCGGGATGGTCGAGCGTTGCGGCGACGCGAATCGCTTCGTCGTACGCGCCGACGGACAGGAGGCGGCGAGCGTGGAGGATCCGATCGAGCGCCAATGCCTCGTGCTGCGACCAGTACATCGCGTCCGGGGCGGCCGTCGGAGTCGAGGGAGGCGCAGGGGTTGTGGGGACACCCTCCGAGGTCGCGAGCGCGATCTGCCATTCCAGTGACTGGATCACCAGGTCGGCGGTGCGGGCGTACGCCGGGTCGTCGAGGTAGACCCTGAGCTCCGGGATCATCTCGCGCACACTTTCCGGGTCTCCGTTGAGAATCCGCCAGCTTCCGACCAACCAACGGTTCACGCCGTCGGCCCCGGACAGGGTCGGGCCGAACCGCTCGCGCATGAGGCGATCGGCGTTCGCCGCCCGCTGGGTAAAGGCTGGCGACACCATGCCGCCGAAGATGTAGAGGCCGTGCACGGCGCCCATCCCATCTGAGAGCGCGGCGTCGAGAAACGACGTGGCTTCATCGACCTGGCCCCGGGCCAGGCGCAGCGCCTGAAGCCCGATGGTGGCGCCCCAGCTCCATGCGCCGCCGAGGCCCTCGACCGCGAGAAAGGCTCCCTCCGCACATCGGTGCTGGTGGCCCCCCGTCGCGAGCGCCACCGCGGCCGACAACGTGCGGGCCGGCCATTGCTCCGCCTCGGCGCTCCAGTCGCCGGGCTCACCCGGTGCGGCAACGCAGGCCGCCATGCGCTCCGCCACTCGTACATCGGGATCGTCGTCTCCAAGAATCGCGGTGAGTCGCGCGATGGAGCGCGCCGCTTCGTTCCGCTCTCCTCTCACGAGCTCGAGTTCAATGAGGTGCCGAAGGGGGGGAGCGAAGGTGGTGTCGCTGTCGGTCGCCGCGCGCAGCGTTCGATAGGCGTCTTCGATGGGGTCGGCCCCGGTCGGGAACAGGTGGTAGTAGGTCTCGCCGAGGAGTGCCCTCGCT
>CAYGKI010000294.1:4048-4344 GCA_964350235.1 uncultured Gemmatimonadaceae bacterium
CGGAAAGGAGCCGGACCACCGCAGTGTCGGCCTGACCGGTTTGGAAGGCCTCGACGCCCCGAACGAAGTCGAGGTGGCGAGCGGGCAGGGCTCCACCGTTCCGTACGGCGAGGGCGGCCAGTCCCACGGCGACGTCGTCCCGATGCAGGAACGACGCGGCCCGGGCTCCGCGGGCCGCGGCGATCGCCATGAGCGAGACTTCGGCGACCGCCCGTTGATATAACCCGAGCGCGGCGTCGAAGTCGGATCTTCGGTAGGCCCTGTCGCCCTGGCTCAGCAATGCGATCGCTCCGGGT
>CAYGKI010000295.1:0-4327 GCA_964350235.1 uncultured Gemmatimonadaceae bacterium
ACCTGATGCACAAGGCGCTGGACCAGGCCGTGGTGGTGCTGGCCCACCCCACCGATCTGCCCCTCGCCGACGACCCGGAGTACTTCTCGTCCACCATCGGCAACACGATTCTCGGCGCGGGAGGCTTCTCCAGCCGGCTCATGTCGCGGGTGCGCACCGAAGAAGGGTACGCCTATTCCGCCTCGTCGCTCTGGACCACCCCCCGACGCTACCCGGGACTCCTGGGGGCCGTGACACGGACGCGTCCGGAGACGGCGGTGCCCGCCATCGAGCTCATCCTGGAGACCATGAGCGAGCTGGCCGGGGCTCCGCCGCGCCAAGAAGAGGTGGAGACCACCGTGAACCGAATCGTGAACGGGTTCGTCTTCAACTTCGAGACCGCCGCCCAGATCGTGTCCAGGAGCATGTACTACATGGCCCAGGACCTCCCGGAGGACTGGCTGGAGCGGTACCTCCGGGGTGTGCAGGACGTGGATGCGGAAGACGTGAGCCGGGTGTTCAGGACGCACCTGCGCCCCGAGGACATGACCATCTTCGTGCTGGGGGACACGGCGCGCATCGGCGTGGACACCATCCGCCGGCTCGGCCCGGTCACGGTGCTTCCCACACCTTAGGCGAGGGAGGCACGGCGCGTGCCCCCGCCCATCCCTGCCGAAGCAGGACCGGTCAGGTCAGGTCAGGCCCGGCCCCAGTGGATGGCCGCGATCCCGCCGGTGAGGAGCCGCCAGCCCACGTCCTGGAAGCCCACCGACTCCAGCAGCGCCCCCAGCTCAGAAGGCCCGGGGAATTCCTTCACGGACTCGGGGAGGTACGTGTAGGCCCAGGGATGACCGGACACGATGCGCCCCACCACAGGAAGGATGCGGCGGAAGTAGAAGTGGTAGCCGGCGCGGACCACCGCATTCGGCGGCGTGGTGAACTCGAGGATCACCAGTCGCCGCCCCGGACGGAGGACGCGCCGGAACTCGGAGAGCCCCAGGGCCAGGTCCGCCAGGTTCCTCACCCCGAAGCCCACCGTGGCCCCGTGGAAGGTGTCGTCGGGGAACGGCAGCCGCAGCGAGTCCCCACACACGGGGCTCACCCGCGCCTCGCGGATCTTTCCTCCGCCCTGCACCAGCATGGGATGGGCGAAGTCCGAGGCCACCACCCGTCCTTGGAATCCGTCCCGCCGCTCGAGCTCCAGGGCCAGATCGAAGGTCCCCGCGCAGGCGTCCAGGTAGGTCCCGGTAGGCTCGGAGCCCCAGTCCAGGGCCGCCACGGCCTTCTTCCGCCAGGAACGATCGATGTTCAGGCTGAGCACGTGATTCAGCAGATCGTACCGGGGCGCGATCTCGGAGAAGATGCGCTGAACCTGGCGCTCCCGCTCGGCCCCCGCCTTCGGAGCCGCGTCGGATGGGGATTGCATGACAGGGATGGTCCTGGGGAATAGCTTTGGGGAGCCCCGTGGCGCTTGCTGGCCTCGTGCCGGCGAAAGCTAGGCGAAGCCGAGGGGCGTCTCAACGCCCCGGGGCGAAACCGAAGCACGCCTCGGTCCGTAGGGCCGGTTGATGAACACCATGACCGCAGCGTTACGGACGGCCTTCCCCGGGCGACTGGCCAACCCTGAGCAGGAAAGACCGACGCTGGTCGCCACAGACTACGCCGAACTCGACGACCGTAAGCTCGCGGCGCTCGCAGCCGGAGGCCGTGAGCCCGCGTTCCGGGAGATTCTGCGTCGCTATGAGCGGCCGGTCTTCTCGCTCGTCTATCGCATGGTGCGCGACCGTACCCTCGCCGAGGACCTGGCGCAGGAGGCGTTCGTCCGGGCGTTCAACGCGATCTCTTCGTACAAGTCCAGCTACAAGTTCAGCAACTGGATCCTGAAGATCGCGAACAACCACACCATCGATTATCTGCGGAAGAAGAAGCTCGACACGGTCTCTATCGACGGCTCACCGAACGCCACCACCGGAGAGGAGATGAGCCGAACCCGGCTGGTCATCGCTTCGGAGGAGGAGACCCCCCAGGAGTACGTGGAGAACCGCGAGCTCGGCGGGCAGATCGAGGAAGCCATCGGGACGCTCCGGGACGAGTACCGCACCGCCATCCTGCTCCGTCACGTCGAGGGATAAGCCTACGACGAGATCGCGGAGATCATGGAGGTGCCGCTGGGAACGGTGAAGACCTACATCCACCGGGCGCGGGGCGAGCTGAAGGAACGCCTCTCCCACCTGGCATCGTGACTTGATCACATGAGACCCGTGACCTCTTCGGACTTGAAACTCCACCGCGGCCGCGGACGTAGGGATGAGCGTACGCAGCCCAACGGAGCACACACGTGAACACGCCCAACGACAATCACCACCTCAGCGCCGAGCGCCTCCAGGCGTTCCTCGAGGAGGAGCTCTCCAAGCGAGAGCGCCGCCTCGTCGAGGAGCACCTCGGGTCGTGCCCGCGCTGTGCCGGTGAGCTCGAGGTGTGGCGCACGCTCTTCTCCGACCTGGGTGAGCTCCACGCGTTCCGGCCTCACGAGGGCTTCACCGATCGCGTCATGACCCAGGTTCGCGTTCCCGAGCCCTCCACGCTTCCGGCCAGGGCATGGGACCGGGTGGCGGCTTTCCTCGGCTTGGGTCAGACGGGCCACGTCGACGCCGTCGTCGCTCAGGACCTGGTGGATGGGCTGCTGCCCGGCCGCCAGGCCGCTCGGGTTCGCCGGCACATCGAGGCCTGCGGGGCTTGCGCCCACCAGGTCGAGAGCTTCGGGCGGGTCGTGCGGAATCTGAACGCCCTGCCCCGGCTCACGCCTTCGGCGGGCTTCGCCGACGGCGTCATGGCACGGGTCGAGTTGGCGCGTCGGAAGGCGACGGCTCCGGCCAAGGCTGCGACGGCATCCGCCGGATGGCTGATGGCGGCACGCAAGCTCCTCCCGAGCACACGCAGGGCTTGGGCGGCGCTCTCGGGCGCCGCGGTGACGCCTGCCGTCACCCTTGGCCTGGTGGCCTACGCTGTTTTCTCGCACCCGGCACTGACGCTCGGGTCCCTGCTCTCCTGGATGTCGTGGCAGATCACCGATCTGGCCGCGGCGAGCTGGAGCGCGGGCATGGGTATCGTGGCCCAGGGCGTGGGTGCCCTGGGGCTGCAGGGGGTCCTGGACGCCGCAGCCGCGGCGCCCATGGCCATCGCCGGAGCGGCGTTGGCCTACTCGGCCCTGGTCGTCCTGGCCCTTCGGGTCCTCTACAAGAACCTCGTCACCGCTCGCCCGGTGGGGATCGGACATGCGCACATCAGCCGCTCGTAACCGTACGCTTCTCGTTGCCCTCGCGGCGATGGTGCTGCCGGCATTCGCCACGCCCGTCTCGGCCCAGCTTCGTGAGGTGGTTTCGAAGCAGATCGCCGTCGGCGCGTCCGAGGCCGAGCTCGTCTTGGAGTTCCGGGACGGTTCCCGTATGGCCGCGACGCTGCGGAACGGCTCCGTCATGGTCGATGACGAGTCTCTGGGCAGCTTCCAGCCCGGTGACGCTCTGGACCAGTCATGGAGGGCGCTGCTCGGTCAGGCCATCGCCCTGGAGAATGGCCCGCTGGCACAGGCGGTGCGCGATTGGTCACCCCCCGAGGCGCTGGACGGCGACCTGGAAGAGACGGCCGCCGCCCTGGATCGTGCCATGGAGACCGCCCTCGCCCAGGAAGTCGCGAACGCAGGCGAAGGCGTGTCGGTCTCCGTGGCGAACGGGAGCGACGCCCTGGCGCGACTGCTGGTGGGCTCCATGGCGCGCCTCAGCGTCATCGAGGAGGCCCTCGAGGGCGTCGACCCTCGCATCACCGTGCTGGTGGAAGAGAATCTGGACGTGCCGGCTGGCGAGATCCGCGAGGGAACACACGTCGTCATCGACGGCTCCGCGCGTGTCGCCGGGGAGATCCGCGGAGACCTGGTGGTGGTGGACGGAGACGTGACGCTGGAGGACGGGAGCACCATCACCGGCGAGCTGCGCCTGGCCGACGCCAGGGTGCTTCGGAACGACGGTAGCGTGGACGGCGGCCTCGTGGACGTCCTCGCCACCGAGCGATCGACCACGGAGGAGCTGCGCGAGCGGATCCGGAACGAGATGCGCGACGAGATCCGTCGCGACCTGCGTGAGGAGATCCGGCGGGCCACCCGTGGGCAGGACGACGGGTTCTCCCTCCTCTCTCCGTTCCGCTCGGTGGTTCGCGGTGTCGGGGGGCTCATCGAGACCATCTTCGTGGTGCTGGTCCTCGGTCTCCTGGGTGCCGCGGCGGCGGCCTTCGCCCGCGAGAATCTTGAGGTGGTGGCCGACACCGCCCGTGAGGCACCCGCGCAGGCCGCCATGGT
>CAYGKI010000296.1:0-4270 GCA_964350235.1 uncultured Gemmatimonadaceae bacterium
GCGCGCATTGCTGGTGAACTGGTTGAACGCGTTCCCGCCCTCGACGTCGATGAGCTCGTAGGTCACCCCGAGCTCGTCCAGGGCCGTCCGGTCGACGAAGATGATCTTCGCGCTGATGGACACCTGGGGCGTCTCCACGTCGAGCTGCGTGAGCAGCTGGTCGACGGCGGACTGAACGCGCTCGATGTCGGACACGATGAGCGTGTTGGTGCCCACGCCCACGGTGACCTGACCACGCTCGCTCAGCAGCGGCTGGATGGCCGTCTGGAGCTCGGTGGCCGTGGCATACGAGATCCGGTGTGCCTGGGTCCGGATGGGCTCGATCTGCTCCCTGTCGTTCAGGTCGCTGATGTTGTCCACGCGAATGATGCCGTACTCGTCCTCCTCCGCCCGCAAACCCTGGGTGGAGAGGATGGAGTTCAGCGCCACGTCCCACGGCCGGTCGTTGATGGTGGCCGTGACGAAGCCCTCCACGTTGGACCCCGGCACGATGGACTTGCCGCTGAACGCCGCGAAGGCCTGCAACACGTCGTTGATGGGCGCCGCGGTCCACGTCATCGTGATCCGCTGGGCCTGGGACTGCTGCGCCACCTGGGCCGACATGGCCGTGGGACGCGCCAGCGTCTGCACGCTCGTGGCCGGCGCGGTCCCGGCCGAGGACCAGGGCTCGAAGCTACCGGCCCCCACGGCATCCAGATTGATGAGGACGCCACGCTCGGTGGCCAGGGCTGTGTAGCCCAACGCCTGGTCCAACTCCAGCACGACCCGGACGATGTCGTCCGAATACTGGCTGGACCGGATGGCCCGGATTCCGCCCCGGTTCAGGGCGGTGAACTCTTCGCGGGGAAGCGCGTGCCGCGAGCCCATGAGATCCACCACCAACCGGTGCGGACCCTCCATGGTGAACTCGCGATACTCGACGTCCCCATCAACGGCGATCAGGACGCTCGTTCCAGCAGCCGTCGGAGTGATCGCCACCTCGGTGACGGGTCCTCCGAGGGCCAGGAGCGCCCCCGCCCACAGAGCGAACATCGACGTCATCAGCTGCCTCCCTGGCGGGATTGAATTTCCAAAGTTCTACGGTCTGTGAGACCGAATTCTTCCACATCAACGATCACCTGCTCGCGCAGGATCTGTACCACGATCACGTTGCCGAGCCGTTGCCCGACCTTCAGGTAGAACGCGTCACCTGCCACGGGGGACATGGTCCCGTCGTCCTGGAAGGTGACGCCTCCGGTGCTCACCACGGCTACGCTCGATGCGGGGTCCTCCGCAGAGTACATGACGCCGATGAGGCTGAGCTGGTCGAAACGGGGGCCTTCGGAGTCGGTGTCCAGCGGAATGAAAGGGTTCCGCCTTGTGAACTCCGGGTACTGAAAGACCTCTCGCTCGAAGACGAGCTCGGTCTCCGCGGCGGCGCCCGGTTGTCCCGGGTTCTGGGCGGCGACCGCTCCGGGGGTCGCGAGCACCATCAGGCCCAATCCTGCCGCGACTACCGCGTTCGTTGGACGCATGGTCAGTCTCCTGCCGGCTGCGGAGCCGGGGCGGTGGCTGGATCGGGAAGCACGTACGTCTCGATCCGGAACGACGCGAGCACCGGCGACTCCATGTCGGGGAACCGCTCGGGCTGCGGGAACCGCTGGAGGTCCAGCTCGATGGGGTTCACGATGCGGGACAGGCTCGCGATATCCGTGAGGAACGCCGCGACCTCGTGGTACTCACCGACCACGGCCATGCTGTAAGAGCTCTGGTCGTAGTACGCCCCGGGCGTTCGGGGCTCCGGGACCATGCGCCCCACGCTGACGCGCCCGATTGGCGATGTCGTCGGCGAGGATGGCCACCTCCTCCGCGGAGGGGATCAACTCTTCCAGCCGGGAGACGTGCCGCTCGTAGAGCGCCATACGCTCATCCAGATCACCCCCGCCCTGGGCGGCGAGGACCGACGCCCGACGGTTGTTGTTCTCCAGGTTCTCGAGACGGTCCTGGATGACCTGGTTCTCTTCCTGCTTGGGAGCCAGGACATACATGCGGAACGGGACGATGAGAAGCAGCGCGACCACACCGCCCACCATCCAATTGCGCTGGGTCGGATCCGTGGGATTGTACCAAGCCATGCTCAGTTCCCTCCCGGTGCCGGCGCGGCGGTCTGCGTGGACACGACGCCACCGTCGAAGAGCGGGATCGTCTCCAGCTCGTCCAGCGGCGGGGCCTCATACGTCATGAGCATCTCGTACACGTAGACCAGATCATTGGAGTTGGCCTCGGAGGGCACCTGCTCGGCCCGGTCCATCTGCACCGCGCGGAGGAACGGAGAAGCCTCCAGCCGCCGCATGAAGTTGGTGATGGCGTAGATGCTTCCGGCCCGGCCATTCACCCGGATCTGCAGGGGATTCCCTCCGGTGTACAGGATCTCCTGGATCCAGGTGTAGTCGGGAACCGCCGCGGCCACCTCGTCGAGCACGTGCGGCCAGACGTACCGGCCCTGGTCGATCTCCTGGATGATCTGGACCCGCTGCGCGATGGAGTCGTTGCGCGCCGTGAGGAGGTTGGTACGCTCGATGAGGTCGGCGAATCGCGTGGAGTCCTGAACCTCTTCGTCGATACGGACCTGCAACTCCTCCTGCTGCCCGTTCACGCCCATGTAGGCCCAAGCGACGTATCCGATGGTGACGCTGAGCGCCACGGCGAAGAACGCCATGTAGGGGTCCACGGCGGAACCTCCGCCGCCTCCACCGCCACCACCACCGCGGAGTCCCTTGAGCGCCGAGGCCAGTCCCGCGAACGGGCTGCCTCCGGACGTCCCCTTCTTTCCGCCAGGTAGGAGATTGACTTCGATCACGGCTCGGCCGTCCTGTTCCTAGGCGCGAAGGGCCAGCCCGAGCGGCAACAGCAGCATCGGGGCAGCCTCGTCGATGGAGAAACCGCTGGCCGCGCTCGGCTGTACCGGGACGCGTTCGAACGGGTTCACGAGCTCCGTTTCCACATTCATGCGCTGACCGAGCGCGCGGGCCATGCCCGGAATCCGGGCGCCCCCGCCACTCAGGAAGATCCGTCCCACCGAGGCGCCGTCGTCGCGGGTCATGAGGAAGGCGCTCGCGCGCTCGATCCCCACCGCCACTTCCTCGGCGGACTGGCTCACGAAAAGATCCAGATCGTCGATCATCTCGCGGGCCTGCACCACGTCCTCGGCCTGCTCCGCCGTGAGCCCACGCTCGCGCTGGAGGTCCTCTCGGATCTTACGCGATCCGAAGGAGATGTCCCGCGTGAGGATGGGAACCCCGTTCTCGAGGATGTTCACGTTGGTGGTCTCGTGCCCCACGTTCACCAGGGCCACGATCCCGTCCCGGTGGTCCGGATAGTTGTGCTCGAACGCGTTGTGCAGCGCGAACGCGTCCACGTCGATGACCCGAGGGGCGACGCCGGCGTCCTGCAGGAGGGCCACCTTGTTGTCCACCAGCTCCCGCTTGGCCGCCACCAGGAGGACCTCCATCTGGAGGCCGTCGTCGTGGGGGTTGAGGATCTGGAAGTCGATCTCGACGCTCTTGATGTCGAAGGGGACGTGCTGCTCGGCCTCCCACCGGATGACTTCGCGCGCGTCCGACTCCTTCATTCGGTCCATCTCGATCTTCTTGATGATGACGTCGTGGCCGCCCACGGCGGTGACGACGTCCGCACCCTTGAGGCCCGTCTCCTGGAAGAGGCCGCGCACCGTGTCCGCGACGAGACCGTAATCCATGATCTCGCCTTCCACGATGGCGTCCGGAAGGAGCTGCCGCATGGCGACGCGAACCACCTCGGGCTGATCGCCCGAGTGGTCCACTTCCACGACCTTGACGAAGCCGGAGCCGATGTCGAGGCCGATGGAAGAGCGTTTACGTCCGAAGAGGCCCATTCGCCGCCTTCATCCGAGGGAGTGGGGAAGCAGATTTTCCCGCAAAATGACGAGTCCACCTTACCATGGAAAGTCGAGCTTTGTCAAGAAGAAAAAGGGCTCGCGTCCCATTTGAATATTTGGTAAACATTTGGAGCTATCGAAAGCGCGAAAAGCCGGCCACACAAGGGCGTAGCCGGCCTTCCGAATATCAATTCAGGACGGAAGACAGGTCGATCCAGCTACGTCGATCCAGGGGCCTGGCACGGGACAGCGAGGCGTTGTTCAGAATGGACCGCTGCACCGCGCAGGACGAGTACTGGATCTCGGAGCCACCCACGTACGACTGGTTGTCCAGGTCGGCGTTGGAGGCCATGACCGCACCCACGATGCGGTTAC
>CAYGKI010000297.1:0-3155 GCA_964350235.1 uncultured Gemmatimonadaceae bacterium
CGTTGCCCAGCCCGAAGACGTTGGCCGTGAGGTTGAGGGCGATCATGCCCAGCGCCGGATGGTCTTCCGGCACGTCGGGGAAGAGGGGCCGCAGCACCGGGCGAACCAGCTTCACCAGCGCGTGGATGATGCCCGCCTCCTCTCCGATCTTCAGAAGGCCGAGGAAGAGCGCCAGCACGCCGATGAGGCCGAGGGCGATCTCGGCGGCGGTCTCGGCGAAGTCCAGAGCCGCCTGGGCGATGGCGTTCATCTTCACGAACCGGACCGGCTCGAAGCGCAGGGCCGCCGTGGCCACACCTCCGCCGGCACCGGCGTCGAGCTGCAGGAGCGTTCCCTGGAGTCCGCCGTCTTGTGCGCTGGAGACGCCCTGGATGGTGGCGAGGGGCTCGGGCAGGGCGGAGCCGGGCTCGAAGCGGAGCTGCCGGCCGTCGGCGGTCTGGAGGAGCTGGCCGGCGTAGGCGGGGGCCGGGACGGCGTCGGTTCCGTAGAAGGCCCGGTACGCCGCGGCATCCACGCGGATGTCCACGGGCACCGATCGGGCCGACGGGTCGTAGTCGTCGGGGAGGACCACCGATACCGGGAGGGATTGGCCGTTCCGGTAGGTGTCGCGGGCCAGATCGCCCACGTCGAACCAGAGGGCGAACGCGAGGCTGGCGACGATCAGCCCGGACCAGATGTAGTTGAGCATCGACGAAGGGCCGCGGAAGGGAAGGGGCCGAGGCGGACGGGTAGTAACTACCCCGTGGCGGGACCGTCCCGCAAGGCGTCAGGAGCGCGGGCCGCGTCACCTCGGCGGGCGGGCGTGTCCGGGCGCCACCGGAATCGCTCGAGCCACGGGTTTCTCCGGCCCTCCACGGCGTCGGCGATGATGCCCCCGAGCACGGGAGCGAACTTGAACCCGTGCCCGCTTCCTCCTCCGGCCACCACCAGGCCCGCCCGCTCGGGGTCGGGCGCGATCCAGAAGTCGCCGTCCTGGGTATCGGCGTAGGCGCACACCCTGGAGTAGACGACGGGCGCGTCGGCGAGGAGGGGAAGGGCGTCGGCCAGGAAGGCCCGCAGGTGGGTCTCCTCGTCCCGGGGGACGGACCCGGGCATGCCCGGGTCCACCGGGCGTCCGGTCCCGTGGCGGGCGATCTTCACGAACCCGTCCCGGTGGAGGGGGAACCCGTAGTACCCGGTGCGCGCGATGTCGGCCGTGAAGACGGGGAAGCGGACGGGATGGAACGGCTCCGGCTGGGGTGGAGTCAGATGGAACACCGCGTGGCCGGTGGCCCGGATGCTCGACTGGAGCCCGGGAAGGAGCTCGGGGGCCCATGCCCCGGCGGCCACCACCACCGCGTCGGCCCGCGCTTCACGTCCCCCACGGGTACGGATGCCCCGCACGGTGTCCACGTGCAGGAGGAGCCCTCCGACGCCGTCCTCACGACGTATCTCGACCCCCTCGGCCGCGGCACGGGCCGCCAGCCACGCCACCACGGCGCCGCTCTCGGCATATCCGCCCCGTGCGTGGTAGAAGCCGTCCACGAAGCCGGACCCGGTCCACGCGGGGTATCGCCTGGCGATGGCCTCGGCGTCCAGCCGCTCAGGGGCATGCCCCCGGCTTCGGAGGGTGGCCAGGCTGTCGTGCTCGAAGCCGCCTCGGCGCAGGGGGTCGCGGGCCATCATGAGCACCCCGGTCTCGTGGAAGAGCGGGGTTCCGCCCGCGGCGACGAGCTCGGCGTTCCACGCGCGCCACCCGTCGAGAGCCTCCTCCATGAGCCCCATGTACGCCTCGTCCGCCCCGTACTCCATGCGCACCACCTTGCTCACGTCCGTGCTGGCGGCTTCCGGACGCGGGATGGGACCGGCCTCGAACAGGATCACGGCGTATCCGCGCGCGCGGAGGTGCAACGCGGCTGTGAGGCCGAAGACCCCGCCACCGACGATGGCCACGGTCCCGCTCAAGGCGCGGGCTTCGACCCGGTCGGCCGCTCGGGCCGAGGGACTTTCGGGTTGGAGGACATGGGAGTGCTCCCTGGGGTGGGGACGCGCGCGCTGTTCCGGCGTCCGGTGGACGGCGAAGGGTCGGGGGAATCCCCCACACGGGGATCGCCGGACTCCCGACGGCACCGGGGATGGGGTTCCAGTATTCTGCTACAGCATCGGGAGGCGCCAGCCGACGCCTCTCGAGGCGTGTTCCCATGAGCGACTGCACCGGAGGCGACAATGACGGTCGAGAAGCAACGGATCGTGGTGTTGGGCGGAGGGTTCGCGGGCCTCGAGACCGCGTTCCTCGTGAACCATCGACTGCATGACCAGGTGTCCATCACCATCGTCTCCGACGAGCCCGATTTCCTCTTCAGGCCCAACACCATCTACGTGCCGTTCGGGCTGGATCCGGACGAGCTCAGGATTCCGCTCTCCGGGCCCACGTCCAAGCAGGGGATCGACTTCGTCCACGCGCGCGTCGAGGACGTGGACCCGGCGGAGCGTCTGGTGCGGCTGGCCGGTCGCGATCCTCTGCCCTACGACAAGCTGGTGGTGGGCACGGGCGCGTCCATGCGCCCTTCCGAGGTTCCGGGGCTGGCCGAGCACGCCAACACCATCTGGACGCCCAGCGACATGCTGGCGCTGGGGGACCGACTCACGGAGATCGTGGAGCGTGCCCGGGACGGGAAACGGACCAGGCTCCTCTTCCTGATTCCCCCGAACAACAAGTGCTCCGGTCCTCTGTACGAGATGGTGCAGATGGTGGAGACGCACCTGAGGCGCGAGGACGTCCGCGACTCGGTGGACATCATCTGGACGAGCTCGGAGCAGGCCTACATCCAGGCGTTCGGCCCCAAGGTCCACGAGGTGGTGGAAGAGGAGTTCGCCGAGCGGAGCATCGACGGGCGGCTCCGGTGGGTGGTGGAGGAGGTCCTTCCAGACCGCGTCCGCTACACCAACGGTGAGGAGGTCGCCTACGACGTGCTCGTCGCCTTCCCGCCGTACGTGGCGGCGCTGGAGTACTCCGGACTCCCCAGCGACGAGCGGGGCTTCCTGACCACCGAGCTGGAGGACCGCTCGGTGGTGGGGCACCCGGGGATCTACGCACCGGGCGACGCCGGCGACTTCCCGTTGAAGCAGGCGTTCCTGGCCTTCCTCCAGGCCGATGCCGTGGCCGAGTCCATCGT
>CAYGKI010000297.1:3165-4264 GCA_964350235.1 uncultured Gemmatimonadaceae bacterium
CTCGGGGTCTACCTGCCCATGAGGTTCCGCGCCGGGGAGCCGTTCCACGCGGGCACCGCGTGGACCATGATGGAGGTGGGGCTCAAAGGCATGTCCGGGGTGCTGGCCCGGTAGCCTCCGAGGAGGGGGGCGGCTCAGATGGCCGCACCCCCTCGCTCTCCGGTCCGTATGCGGATGCACTCCTCCAGATGGGTGACGAAGATCTTCCCGTCGCCCAGCTCACCGGGGCCGTGCCGGGCCGCCTCCAGGATGGCCTCCACGGCGATCTCCACGAACTCGTCGTTGCAGGCGATGTCCAGCCGGACCTTGGGGAGGAGGTTCGGGAAGACGAGCTGGCCCCGGTACAGCTCCTCGTCCAGGCCGGCGCCCTGGGCGCGCCCGTGTCCGGTGCATCGGCTCACCGTGATCCGGTTGATCTCGGCGGCGAGCAGGGCCTGTCGGACCTGGTCCAGTCGGTCGGGCTGAATGATGGCGGTTACGAGCTTCATGACGGCTCCGGTCTAGTTCAGGTTGAGGAGGCCGTACCCGTGCTCCCTGTGGAGCGCGTGGTCCATGCCCGCCATCTCGTCCGCTTCACCCAGCTTGAAGCCGACGGTCTTCTCCACGAGGACCACCAGGACCAGCGTGAGGACGCCGGCGTACACGATGGTCGCGCCGACGGCGCCGATCTGCACCATGAGCTGGCCCATGACGGTCCATGACGCGTCGGTGTTGGCGGCGATCCAGCTCTCGCGGATCCCGAAGGTCAGGGCGATGGCGCCGAAGATCCCCGCGCAGCCGTGGATGCCGAAGACGTCCAGCGAGTCGTCGTACCCGAGGCGGGTCTTCATCTGGATGGCGTAGTAGCAGACCACGGAAGCCAGGGCACCCAGCACGATGGAGCCGGCGGGGCTCACCACGTCGGCAGCCGGGGTGATGACCACGAGGCCGGCGAGGATTCCCGATGCGAGACCCAGGCTGGTCGCCTTCCCGTGCTTCACGCCCTCGAGGACCAGCCAGGCGAGCGCGCCGGCGGCGGCGGCGATCTGCGTCACCGTCAGCGCGTGGGCGCTGCTCTGGCCGCTGGAGACGGCGGACCCGGCGTTGAATCCGAACCAAC
>CAYGKI010000298.1:0-4263 GCA_964350235.1 uncultured Gemmatimonadaceae bacterium
CGTCATTTCATTCGGGTTGCGCGCCACGTGCATGGTGCTGGCGATGTTCAGCACGTTCTCGCGGGTCAGCAGGCGCTGCTGCATGATCAGCAGCTGTTCGGTCGCGGTGGTCGAAACCGTGGATTCGGCAAGGCGGTCGGGGATCTGCTTGGATTCGACGATCAGCCGGACGCTGCTTTCATAGGCCGGCGGCAGCGTGAAGGCGACGATCACCGAGATTGCCGAGAGCAGAGTGGCGACGATCAGGAAATACGGAAACCGGCGAAAAAACCGGCTGATGTAGAATTTGATCTCGGACATTCTCTATGTAGTCGCACTCTCCATGAGGCCCCCGCCGAAAAACACGCCATCGTCGACGACGCGCGCGACTGTGGCCTCGGTAACCGTGGGCTGGTTGTCGCTCCACGCATATAGCATGGCAAGGTCGCACAGCTGGTTGATCAGACGAGGCACGCCCGATGTGGCCTCAAAGACCGCTTTTGCAGCATCCGGCGTAATTTCGCTGCCGGTTCCGCCCGCCATACGCAACCTGTGTGCGATGAATTCGACAGTCGCCTCTTCGTCGAGCGGCTCGAGGTGGAAGCTTGCCGCCACCCGCTGGGCCATCTGGCGCATGTCGGGCGCCAGGACCATGGTGCGCAGCTCGGGCTGACCGACCAGGATCAACTGGATCAGCTCGTCCTGGTTGGAGTTGATATTGGTCAGCATGCGCAGCTCTTCCAGGCCCTTCTTGGACAGGTTCTGCGCCTCGTCGAAGATCAGGATCACGCGCCGGCCGGCGGCGTAGTCCGAGACGAGAAGGTCCTGGAACCGCCGGAACATCTGCACGTAGCCCTCGCCCTCGTGGATCTCCATGCCAAGCGCGTTCAGCGACCATTGCAGCAATTCGCCCCGGTCGCCCTGGGCGTTCGAGACCATGCCGACCCGCAGATCCTCGGTCATCCGCCCCAGCAGGGCGTGCAGCAGGGTGGTCTTGCCCGAGCCGATCTCGCCGGTGATCAGGGTGATCGGCGCCCGCGCCATCACCCCGAACTCCAGCACCGCAAAGGCCCGGCGGTGCTGCTGGGACCAGAACAGGAATTCCGGGTCCGGCACCAGCGTGAAGGGCCGCTTGGTGAGTCCGAAGTATCCAGCGTACATGTCTTGCGACATTTGGTGCCTCCGTCTGTTTCCAGTCCGCGCCGAACCTGCCGGATGGCCGGCCCTGAATTGCCGCGGCGCAGCGATTTTCCGGGAAGTCTCGGAAATTGTTGATGCCGCAACGCCGAATCAGATCATGCCTACTGTAAATCAGGGGCGCTGACAAAGGGTGCGGAACTTCCTGCGCCAATCGGCAACAATCGCTCATTGCGAACGCTACCATTCTTGACGCGCCGCGGGATTGGGCAATCATGACACTGGTGACGCACAGATTGTCAAACTTGCAACTCCCGAGCGAGTGATCCTCGGTGACGCTGCGAGGCTGTGGTGTTTAATAAAATTTTCTGGTTCAGATCGACCTGTCTGATAAGATGAGGCGCGTGCGGCATGAGCAGTTGGCCGCCAGCGCGTTTCGATAGCTCGATAAACATGTTGTGGTTTGACCATGTCCTACGTTTCCAGGGATTTTCCGCACGGGCAAGTGCGCGACACCGCACTCGCGGGGCGTACGAGTCCGAACTCTCTATACCGTCTCTACGGTAAACGGGATCTTGACCTGGCCCTGTGCATCATCGCCGCGCCCCTCATCCTGTTGGTTGTGGGCCTGATGGCGCTTGCGGTGAAACTGGAGGGCGGCTCGGTGTTCTACCGCCAGAAGCGGCTGGGCCGGAACCGCCGGGTGTTCGATATCCTGAAGATCCGCACCATGGTCGAGGACGCCGACGCCAAGCTGGAAGAATACCTGGCCGCGAATCCCGAGGCGCGCGCCGAATGGGACCTGAACCAGAAGCTGCTCAAGGATCCGCGGATCACCCGCGTCGGCCGCTTCCTGCGCCGCACCTCGCTCGACGAGCTGCCCCAGCTCTGGAACGTGGTGCGCGGCGACATGACCCTGGTGGGACCGCGGCCGATGACCGTGGAACAGGGCCCGCTCTACCCCGGCACCGCCTATTTCGAGATGCGCCCGGGCATCACCGGCCCCTGGCAGGTCAGCGACCGCCACGAGACCAGTTTTGCCGCCCGCGCCACCTACGATACCGCTTACGAACAATCCATGTCGCTGGGCGAGGACCTGTCGATTCTGGCCCGGACCGTGGGTGTGGTATTGCGCTGCACGGGCGTGTAGAACCTCTCCGGAAGGCTCCGGTCTTCCGAATATTGCTAAGAGGTTCCCGTGATGTATCGCTTGACCGCGGCCGCGATGATGGTCGTCCTGCTGTTTCTGGCCGGGTGCGACTCTGCCGAGGAACGGGCGGAAAACCACTATCAGAAAGGCGTGGAATTCCACCAGGCCGGGCGCATGCAGAAATCCATGATCGAGCTGCGCAACACCTTGCAGCTGATGCCCGAACACGCCGAGGCGCGGCTGCTGCTGGCGCAGATCCTGCGCGAGCGCGAGGACCTGCCCCAGGCGCTTGGCCAGTACCGGCAGCTGGTGGAGTTCGACCCCGAATTCGGCCCCGGCCACCTGGCGCTGGCGCAGATCGCCATGGAGCTGGGCGACTGGAGCACCACCGAGCGCCATACCGCGCTGGCCGCCGAGCTGATGGAGGACGGCCCCGAGATCCAGATCCTGCAGGCCAACCTGAACTACCGGCAGGCCATTCTCGACGGCGACGCCGAGACCCGCCGAGCCCAGGTGGCGCTGGCCGAAGAGCTGCTGGTGGACGACCCCGGGATGGTGCTGGCGCGCCGTCTGGTGCTCGACAACCTGCTGCGCGAAGGCGATTGGGCCAGGGCGCTCGAAGTGGTCGACGCCGGGCTGGCGCTGACCCCGGATACCTACCAGCTCTATCAGATCCGCCTCGGGATCCTCGAGGAGCTGGGGCGCAACGAGGACAACACCGCCCAGCTGGTGGATATGGTGACGCGCTTTCCCGACGAACCGGCGGTGCCCAGCACCCTGGTGCGCTGGTACGTGGACCAGGACAACCTCGATGCCGCCGAAACCTTCCTGCGCCAGCGGGCCGAGGAAGATCCAGACAACCTCGACCGGCAGACCGACCTGGCGCGCTTTCTCAACGCCCAGCGGGGCTATGAGGCGGTTACCGCCGAGCTGACCCGGCTGACCGAGGCCGGGGGCGCCAATGCCCCCACCTTCCGGGCGATGCGGGCCAGCCTGATGTTCGAGAACGGCGACGAGGCGGCGGCACTCGCCGATCTCGAAAACCTGCTGGCCGGGTTGCCCGAAGAAGAGCGCCACACCCCGTTTGCCGACGATATCCGGGTCGACCTGGCCCGGATGCGGGCGCTGACCGGGGATACCGATACAGCCAAGACGCTGGTGGCCGAGGTGCTCGACAACGACGCCTCCCAGACCGCAGCGCTAAAGCTGCGCGCCGCCTGGATGATCGAGGACGACAATATCGAGGACGCCATCGTCAACCTGCGCTCGGCGCTGCGGGAAAGCCCGCGTGACCCGCAGATCATGACCCTGATGGCCGCCGCCCACGAACGCGCCGGCGAGGCCGAGCTGGAGCGCGAGATGCTGGCGCTGTCGGTGGAGGCCTCGCGCAGCGCGCCCGAGGAATCGCTGCGCTATGCCCGCAACCTGATCGAGGCCGAGAACTACCTGGCCGCCGAGGACGTGCTGATCGACTCGCTGCGGCTGAACCGCGACGATCCCGAGCTGTTCGGCCTGCTGGGCCAGGTCTATGTGGCGCTTGCCGACTGGTCGCGGGCCGAGCAGGTGCTGTCAGTGCTGGAGCAGCTGACCGAGATCGACGACCGGCCCGAAACCCAGGCGATGTTCAATTCGCTGCAGGCCCAGGTGCTGGCCGGGCAGAAGCGCGACGAAGAGCTGTTCACCTTCCTCGACGAGCTGTCCGAGACCGAAACCGGGCTGGCCGCCGACGTCGCGATCATCCGCGCCCATACCGTGCGCGGCGAGACCGCCAAGGCCCGCGAACGGCTGGAACAGGCGCTGGAGCGGGACCCCGAGAACCTGGTGCTGCGCTTCCTCGACGCTTCGGTCAAGGCGGTGGACGGGCAATACGACGAGGCCGAGACCGAGCTGCGCGCGCTGCTCGACGAAGCCCCGGCCTCCGAACAGATCTGGACGGCGCTCTACCGGCTGAACCTGGTGCGCGGCCGCCCCGAGGCCGCCGCCGAGGTGCTGGAACA
>CAYGKI010000299.1:0-614 GCA_964350235.1 uncultured Gemmatimonadaceae bacterium
GCCCTCCTCTACGGCGTGTCCGTCGATACCACCGGTCTGGCGCCCACGGACATGGAGCGCCAGATCCTGGACGGGTCCCTGGATCTGGGAGCGACCGAGTCGGGGCTCCCGCCCCTCCTCATGGGGAGTGGGCTCGCCGATCGCATGCAGGTGTTCGAGGGTGACCGCCTGGTGCTGGTAGCGCTGGAGAACCTCCGTCAGGACGTGTTCGGGGGCCTCACGCCCACCATCCGTGAGTTCGAGGTCACGGGTACGTTCACCACGGGGATGTACGACTACGACACGCGGAACATCTACACGACCTTCGACGCGGCTTCCGAGCTGCTGGGGATGGTGGAGCGGAGCGACGGAGGCATCGGGGTGCGCACGCGGGATCCGGAGCGTGCCGGTGACTTGGCCGCCGAGCTCGGACAGATGCTGCCCTACCCCTACTACGTGGAATCGTGGATGACCACGAACCGGGCCCTCTTCAGCGCCTTGCGCCTGGAGAAGCTGGCCATGGGCCTCATCCTTTTCCTCATCGTGCTGGTGGCGGCGTTCAACATCGTGAGCACCCTGGTCATGGTGGTTTCCGATCGCACCCGGGAGATCGGCATCCTAAAGGCCATGGGCAT
>CAYGKI010000299.1:624-4254 GCA_964350235.1 uncultured Gemmatimonadaceae bacterium
GGCACCGGGGTGGGCACGGTGCTGGGCGTGGGGCTGGCGCTGGCGCTGGGGCGATACGAGATCATCAAGATTCCGCCCGACGTCTACTTCATCGACCACCTGCCCGTTTCCCTCAGGGCCGGTGACGTGCTCATGATCGTGGGGGCCAGTATCCTGGTCGCGTTCCTCGCCACCATCTACCCGGCGCTCCAGGCCTCCCGTCTCGAGCCGGTGGACGCCATCCGCCATGAGTGACGTGACCGACGTGCGGACGGAGCGGTCCGCCGGTGGCGCCGTGCCGCCGCTGGAGGCCGAGGCGGTGGGAAAGTCCTTCGTGGGAGGCGACGGGGAGCCCCTCCACATCATCGAGGGCCTGGATCTTCGCGTGGAGTCGGGCGAAGCGGTGGCCATCATCGGCGCCAGCGGGGCGGGGAAGTCCACGTTCCTGCACATCCTGGGGGCACTGGATCGACCCACCACGGGGCGCGTGCGGCTGAACGGCCAGGACGTGTCCACGCTCGGAGACGAGGCGCTGGCCGAGGTGCGCAACCGACACGTGGGGTTCGTGTTCCAGTTCCATCACCTCCTGCGCGAGTTCACCGCTCTCGAGAACGTTATGATGCCCGGCTTGGTAGGGTCCATGGATCTGCGGACGGCCCGCGAGCGGGCCCGGACGCTCCTCGCAGAGGTGGGGCTGGACCACCGGGAGACCCATCGGCCCCGTCAGCTCTCCGGCGGCGAGCAGCAGCGGGTGGCCGTGGCGCGGGCCCTGATGAACCAGCCCCTGGTCCTGTTGGCGGACGAGCCGTCCGGCAATCTGGACAAGCGTACCAGCGAGCGATTGCACGACCTTCTCTTCGAGTTGCGCGAGCGACGGAACCTTTCGCTCGTCGTGGTGACCCATAACGCCGATCTCGCCGGCCGTGCCGACCGTGTGCTCCAGCTCGACGGCGGGCGGCTCCATCCGAACGCTCGGGTGTAGAGATGGGGTGATCGGTGGACGAAGTCGACTCGTAGGCCCGACCCGGGAACGGGGCTCCGTGAAACCGCTTGGACCGCGCGCACCGCGCGGGAGGCATGATGTCGGACATGGTCTGTGACAACTGCGGCTCGACGGAGGCTGTCGTGCACCTCACGCAGATCGTCAACAACGAGATGTCCACGTACCATCTCTGCGAGACATGCGCGGCGGAGAAGGGGCTCGAGGCGACCCCCGAGCCGGCCAGTGTCCCCCTCACCGATTTCCTGGCCCAGATGGGTCACGACCAGGTGGGGGACGACCTTTCCGCCACCGGTGAGCGCTGCTCCTTCTGTGGCCTGACCTTCAAGCAGTTCCGCGAGGTGGGGCGCCTGGGCTGCCCGCACTGCTACGAGACGTTCGCGCCTTCGCTGCGGCGTCTACTGCGGCGGGTCCACGGCGGCACCCAGCACGTGGGAAAGGTCTACCTCCCGCCGGATCCCTCTGCTTCGGAGATGGAGAAGCGCCTGGAAGGGCTCCGCCGCCGGTTGCATCGGGCCATCGAGTCGGAGGACTTCGAGCGTGCCGCCGAGATTCGTGACCAGATCCGGTCCATGGAGCCGGCGTGATGACCGACCCCATGGATCAGTTCTCGACCATCCCCGACTACGGGCTGAGCTGGCTGGAGGCCAGCGGCGACCACGCCGACATCGTGCTGTCCACCCGTGTTCGCCTGGCCCGGAACCTCCAGGGCCATGCCTTCGGCCCCAGAGCCCGGGTGAACGACCGCGAGGCGGTCCTGGAGCAGTTCCGGGCCTCCGCCGGGCGGTGCGAGTCCCTTCGGGGCGGTACCCTGCTGGAGCTCCCCGAGGCCGAGCTCCGGACGCGCCGCATCCTGCTGGAGCGGCGCCTGGTCTCCCGGGATCTCCTCGGCGAGGAGGAGGAAGAGCCGGTGCGTGGCGCCGCGGTTCACCTCACCGGCGCCGACCCGCTCAGCGTGATGGTCAACGAGGAGGACCACCTCAGGGTCCAGAGCCTGGTGTCGGGGCTCCGCATCGAGGAAGCCTGGCGCATCGTGGACCGGCTGGACGAGGAGCTGGGCCGGGAGCTGCCCTTCGCCTATCACAGCGAATTCGGCTTCCTCACCAGCTGCCCCACCAACGTGGGGACCGGCCTGCGGGCGTCGGTCTTCATGCACCTGCCGGGACTGGTGCTGACCAAGGAGATCGGGAAGGTCCTGCAGGGTCTGGGGCAGGTGGGTCTGACGTTCCGGGGGCTGTACGGCGAAGGCTCCGAGGTCGTCGGGAACTTCTTCCAGGTGTCGAACCAGACCACCCTGGGCAAGACCGAGGAGGACCTGGTGGACCATCTCGACAAGGTGGTGCGACAGGTCATCCAGTACGAGATGCACGCCCGTCAGGTGCTCCTGCGGGACGCACTGGGCGTGACCGAGGACAAGATCTGGCGGGCGTACGGGTTGCTTCGCTACGCCCGTTCGCTCTCTTTCGAGGAGCTCATGAATCTCCTCTCGGGCGTGCGCCTCGGCGTGAGTCTGAAACTACTCCCCGGGCTGCGTGTATACACGCTGAACAAGATGATGATCTTCACACAACCGGCGCATCTCGAGCAGGCCGCCGGTCGTGACCTTCCCTCAACCGAGAGCGACGCGCACCGAGCGGCGTACGTGCGGCGCGTTCTCGCTACCGAAGGAAACGTTGCGGCGGACGATTCCCCGTCTTCCGATGACGACTCCCCTGACCGGTCCTGACGGATGAACTACAACTTCACCGACCGAGTGCGGAAAGTGTTGGCGATGGCGCGCGAGGAGGCCATTCGTCTTCAGCACGACTACGTCGGCACGGAGCACATCCTCCTCGGTCTCATCCGTGAAGGCGAAGGTGTCGCCGCCGCGGTCCTGACCAACCTCAGCGTGGATCTGGATCAGATCCACGAGCGGGTCGAGGAGTCGGTGCGGAAGGGCAAGGCCACCATCGCTCTGGGCGAGCTCCCCTACACGAGCCGCGCCAAGAAGGTGCTTGAATTCGCCATGGCGGAGGCCCGCGACTTCAACCACTCCTACGTGGGTACCGAGCACCTCCTTCTCGGCTTGCTGCGCGAGGAGAAGGGGATCGCCGCCCAGGTGCTCAACTCGTTGGGCGTGACCCTCGAGGAGGCCCGGGCGGAGACGCTCAAGGTGCTCGGCTCCGACGTGAGCCCGTCCGAGCCCGCGGGCATCGGTGGTGGCTCCCAGTCCCAGGGGGGTGGCTCGTCCAAGGGAGGGGACAAGAAGTCCAAGACCCCGGCCCTGGACCACTTCTGCCGTGACCTCACCGAGCTCGCGAAGCAGGAGAAGCTGGATCCGACCATCGGACGCGCCGCCGAGATCGAGCGTGTCATCGAGATCCTGTGCCGCCGGAAGAAGAACAATCCGGTGCTCATCGGCGAGCCGGGCGTCGGGAAGACGGCCATCGTCGAAGGGCTGGCGCAGATCATCGCCTCGGGCGAGGTGACGGAGGCCCTGAAGGATCACCGGGTGCTCGCCCTGGACATGGCGGCGGTCATCGCCGGGACGAAGTACCGGGGTCAGTTCGAGGAGCGCCTCAAGGCGGTCATGAACGAGATCCAGCAGAGCAAGAACGTCATCCTGTTCATCGACGAGCTGCACACGCTCGTGGGGGCGGGAGCGGCGGAGG
>CAYGKI010000300.1:0-4244 GCA_964350235.1 uncultured Gemmatimonadaceae bacterium
CTGGTGCCGGGCGTTCCGCTGGTGGCCGCCGACGGGCTTCTCGGCACGGGTGTGGCCGTGTCCGGCATCACCCGGGCCAGGGACGCGGTGCTGGAGCCGGCGGTCCGACGGGAGACATCCCTGCTGGCGGGGGCGAGCCTGGAGTATCGCGTGCTGACCGAGGTCGAGGCGGCCCTGGGCGGCACGGGGACTTCGGGACTGGGGCCCGCCCTGGATCGATTCTGGGGCGCATGGTCGGACCTGGCGAACGATCCGGGATCCACCACCGCCCGGACTGCGGTGGTCGCCGCGGGACGGAATCTGGCGGAGGGATTCCAGGTGGCGGTGGCGACCATCGATGCCGCGGCCTCGGAGGCCACCGCGGGACTGGAGGGAGAGCTCCTTCAGGCCAACCGCCTCATCCGTGAGATCGCGGATCTCAACGGCCAGGTGGTGTCGGCGAGCTCCGTGGCGGGATCGGCCCCCGACCTGGCCGACCGGCGGGATCTCCTCATCGACGAGCTTGCGGGCCTACTTCCCGTCACCGTGACGCCGCACGCCAACGGCAGCGTGGGCGTATCGGTGGACGGGGTGTCGGTGGTGGAGGGGACGGTGGCCACGCCGCTGACGCTGCTCACGGCCGGCGGGCCTCCCCGGCTCGCGACGGACGCCGGGAGCGAGGTCCAGCCGACCTCGGGCTCCATGGGGGCCGCGCTTCGGCTCCTCCAGGACGGCTTCGTGACCCTGCGGTCCGACCTGGACGACATCGCGCTCACCGTGGTCCAGGAGGTGAACGCCCGCCATGCGCTGGGGGTGGGGCCGTCCGGCGGGCCGGGCACCCTGTTCTTCGACGACGTGGCGGATCCCGCGACGTGGACGGCGCACGAGATGGCGGTGAACGCGGCCGTGGTCGCCGATGTGGGGATGGTGGTGGCGGGGACGCCGGGGGGAGGAGGCGACTATCGGCCGGGCGCCAACGATCTTGCGCTCGAGCTTTCGGGCCTGAGGGACACCGGTTTGGCGGGAGCCCTGGGCGGACGGAGCATCGGCGCCGCCCATCGCGATCTGCTCGGGGGACTGGGCGTGCAGGTGGCGGGCGCCAGGGAGGCGGAGGAGCGGCACGAGCTGCTCCTCGGCGCGGCCAGGGAGCGGCGGGAGAGCGTGTCCGGTGTCACACCCGACGAGGAGCTGGTGCGGGTCATCCAGATCCAGGCGGCGTACGCCGCTGCGGCGCGTCTGGTGGGGGTGGTGGACGAGATGTATCAGACGCTCCTCAGCGTCTGATGCTGATCCTACATCGCAAGCCGGACGAAGCCCTTCTCATCGGCTCCGACATACGTGTCGTGGTCCTCGGGTCCGACGCCCATGGCGCCCGACTGGGGATCGAGGCCCCTTCCGCCGTTACCATCCTCCGGGAGGAGATCAAGCGGGAGGTGGAGGAGGAGAACCTGCGGGCCTCTCGGGCAGCGCGGAAGGTGAATGCCGTGGAGGTCCTGTCCAAGCTCCAACAAGAGGAGTCCGGGGGCGACACGGAGTAGGCAGGATCCCTCGAAGAGGCCGTGCGGACTTCACTCCGAGACGGTGAGCTCCACGGCCCGGCTGCCCGTAGCGCAGGCCTCGAAGCCCCATGCCGCGCGGAGGCAGGGCAGCGGCGCGGACGATCCGGAGGGCTCGGGCAGGTCGGCGCGGGGCGCCAGTCGCAGGACCCGTGTCTCCCTCCCTTGCAGCACCTGGATCTCGACCTCCACCAGGTCGTCCAGCTCCCGGCCGATCCATTCTCCCACGGCCATGAGTGCCCGGAGAGCGAAAGCCCAGTCCACGCGCAAAAGCAGCTCGGCGGCGGCCTCTGTGGTCACGAAGCGCACCGGGCCGAAGGGGTGGTGCTCCATGATCTCGGAGGCGGTCTCCGTGATCTGGCTGAGCGGCACCGGAGTCGGGTGCGGCTCGTCGCCCACGCACAGGGAGCGGAGGAGGTGGATGGATCGAGCCACCTCGTCCATCTCGCGTTGGAGGGGATCGTCGAACTCACCCAACCGCTCTCTACGTCTGAGCAGGAAGAGATACCCGTTGGCGGCGGCGAGCTGGCTGTTGAGGCGATGACACATTCCCGCCACGACCCGGTCGTGGGTTCCTTGCCCAACGCAGTCCCTGTCGCCCTCCATGCGACCCTCTCCTGGCATGTCCCCATCCTGTCGGGAATCGTCATCGCTCGAGTTCGGCCGGGGATGCGCCGATACTCCGAATTGGACGGCTCGACTCCACCGCCATAGTACTCCCCGAGCCCTAGGAGCGCATATCCCCCGTGTTGGTCGTCGTCGGCTTCGCTGTCGTCTTTGCCAGCCTGTACATCGGATACACGATGCACGGCGGGCACATCGCCGTACTCATCCAGATCTCCGAGTTCATCATCATCGGCGGCGCGGGTCTGGGCGCCCTGTTGATCGGGAACCGGATGTCGGTGGTCAAGCGCATCGGTCGTGAAGTGCTGGCCTTGCTGCGCCCCGATCCCTTCGGGAAGGAGGCCAATACGGAGCTACTGCAAGTTCTGTACGAGGTCTTCTACGTGGCCCGAAGAGACGGCCTCATCGGCATCGAGAGCCATGTGGAAGCCCCCGGGGAAAGCTCCCTGTTCTCCAAGTACCCCGGATTCGTGCATCACGAGCACGCCGTGAGCTTCCTGGCCGATACCATGAAGGTGCTTCTGTCCGGAACGGTGGCGGACCACCATCTGGCCGAGATTCTCGACCTGGATCTCGAACAGTCCTTCGACGATGCCATGGAGGTGCCGGAAGCCGTCACCCGCGTGGCCGATGCCATGCCGGGGTTCGGCATCGTCGCGGCGGTGCTGGGCGTGATCATCACCATGGGGAAGATCGGGGGAGAGCCCGCCGTGGTGGGCGAGTCGGTGGCGGCGGCGCTGGTCGGGACTTTCCTGGGAGTGCTCCTCGCCTACGGTGTGGTGGGGCCCATCGCCCAGAACATGGAGGGGCGGGTCCGGAGTGAGCACGACTACCTCCGGTGCATCCGCACGGCCGTCCTGTCGTTCGCCCGGGGGGATGCGCCGCTGACGTCCGTGGAGTTCGCGCGGAGGAGCATCAACCCCGAAGAGCGTCCGACCTTCGAGGAGGTGGAGACGCTGACCCAGGAGCAGGCGGTGGCCGCGTGACGCACGGTGGCGGGTCCGACGACAAGATCGTCATCGTCGTCAAGAAGCGCGGGCGAAAGGGCGGCCACCACGGAGGGTCGTGGAAGGTGGCCTACGCCGACTTCGTTACGGCCATGATGGCGTTCTTCCTCGTCATGTGGATCGTGGGCATGGAGTCGGACGTGAAGGACCTGGTCCAGGGGTACTTCAACAACCCGGTGGGCTTCCGTAGGGGCTTCGCCGGCGGCGCCAACCCCATGTCCATAGGCAGCTCACCTCTGGACGGACCCCTGGATCGCATGCCCCGCTTCGTGCGACAGGTGGAGGAACGGCGCTTCGAGGGCGCTCGGGACCGGATTTTGGAGGGCGTCGGCGGCCTGTCCGACGAGGACATGCCGGTGGTATGGGTGGACGTGGTGGAGCAAGGCCTGCGCATCGATCTTCGGGAGCGCGAGGGGGAGCCCACGTCGTTCGCCTTCGGATCGGACGCCGTCCAGCCGGGCATGGCCCGGGCCCTGGAGATCGTCGCCCGATCCCTCGCCGAGCTTCCCAACCCGGTGGTGGTGGAAGGGCACACCGACGCCAGGGCGTACGGGTCGGAGGACTACACCAACTGGGAGCTGTCGGTGGATCGGGCCAACGCGGCCCGGAGGGTTCTGGTGGGAGCGGGGCTGGCCGGCGACCGCATTCTCGAGGTGCGCGGATACGCGGACCGGCACCCTCTCGACTCACGGGATCCCGAGGCGGCGGCCAACCGTCGGGTGACCGTGCTCGTGCCCTTCACGACCCAGCCGAACGACGAGCCCCAGTCGGGTGAGGGTGGGGCCTCGGCCGGAGAAGTCGGGGAAGGCTGACCGGGGCGCGCTCAGCCGTCCGTACCGGTGGTGGAGGAGGGCCCGGGCCCCAATGCCGCCAGCTCGTCGAGCAGCGACGCATACCCGAAAGGCTTGGTGTAGACGCGGGGCCGCCCCCGCAGCGCCCCCAGACTGCCCGGGTCGCCGGCGAGCAGAGTCTCGAGCCTTTCCGCCGCGCCCTGCAAAAGCCGCTGCCGGTCCGTCGCCGCGTCGCCGCGCTGGCCCGGCAGCGCCGGCGTCGACTGCCCCAGGCCCCGGTAATACGG
>CAYGKI010000301.1:0-4216 GCA_964350235.1 uncultured Gemmatimonadaceae bacterium
TCGTCGGCGTGCCGGTCGAACGGGCCCGAGCCCCCGAACACGTCGTCGGCCGCGTGACGCGGGGCGAGGAGGTCGACGTCTCGATCGACGGCGAACGGGTGGCCCTGCTCGCGGTCGACCGTTGGATGGACGTCTCCGACCCCAAGGGTGTCATGATGGAGACGGAGCCGATCTTCGTGACGGCGGGTCCCCACCGGGTCGCGGCGACGTTCATCCGCCAGAGCGAGGGCCCGGTCGACGACCTGCTCTCCCGCCACGAGTGGTCGCTCTCCGATCGCCAGATCGGCGTGAGCGGGTACGGCATCACGGCACTCGCGCACATGAAGGACCTGATCGTCGACGGGCCGTATGAGGCGGTCGGCGTGTCGTCGACCCCCAGCCGCGAGCGCATCTTCTCCTGTCATCCGGAGAGGGGAGACGACGCCCGGTCGTGCGCCCGCGAGATCGTGGAGCGCCTCGCCCCCCAGGCGTACCGAAGGCCCGTC
The DNA here is from genome assembly GCA_964350235.1 of uncultured Gemmatimonadaceae bacterium. Classification (GTDB taxonomy): domain Bacteria; phylum Gemmatimonadota; class Gemmatimonadetes; order Longimicrobiales; family Gaopeijiaceae; genus JAWLHJ01. Next base: position 486 of record CAYGKI010000301.1, read on the forward strand.
GCCTCGCACGAGATCGACGCGCTCCTGGGATTCTTCGACGAGGGCGAGGCGACCGGGGGCTTCGAGCTCGGAATTCGCACGGCGCTTCAGGCGATCCTGGCGAGCCCCGACTTCATCTTTCGCTTCGAGGAGCCCTCCGACGAGGTCTCGGAGAGCGGGGTCTATGCGCTGAGCGACTTCGACCTGGCCACGCGCATCTCCTTCTTTCTCTGGGGCGCGCCCCCCGATGCGGAGCTCCTCGAGGTCGCCGAGGCCGGGACGCTCGGCGACGAAGCGGTGCTCGAGGACCAGGTCGACCGCATGTTGGCCGACCCCCGAGCGGAGGCGTTGGGCACCCGATTCGCGGCACAGTGGCTGCGTCTCGACGATCTGGACAAGGTGCATCCCGATCGGCTGCTCTTTCCCGACTTCCATGAGCAGCTCGCTCAGGCGATGCGCCGGGAGACGGAACTGTTCTTCCATGCCCTCGTGCAGGAGGACCGAAGCCTGTTCGAGCTCTACTCGGCCGACTGGACCTTCGTCAACGAGCGTCTCGCCCTGCACTACGGAATTCCCGGGGTCGTCGGGGAGCACTTCAGAAGAGTCGAATACCCCGACGCGCAGCGCCGGGGTGTGCTGGGCCACGGCAGTGTGTTGACCCTCACGTCGCACGCCAATCGCACCTCGCCCGTGCTCCGGGGAAAGTGGGTCATGGAAGTGCTCATGGGCACACCGCCACCTCCGCCCCCACCCGGAGTCCCCGATCTCGACGAGACGGAGTCGTCGGGTGAAGGCCGGACCCTTACGACGCGGGAGCGCATTGCGGTGCACCGCGCCAATGCGGCGTGCGCGTCGTGCCACGACTTCATCGACCCGATCGGGCTCGCGCTCGACAATTTCGATGTGACCGGCCGGTGGCGGATCAAGGAGGAGGGGCAGGAGCTCGACACGCGAGGCGAGTTGTACGACGGCACCGCCATCGACAACCCGGCCGATCTCAGGGCCGCGCTCCTGGCGCGTCCCGTCCCGCTGGTGCGGACCTTCACGGAAAACCTGATGGCCTACGCCATCGGCCGTCGAATGGAGTCGTTCGATCAGCCATGGATTCGCGCCGTGGCGCAGCGGGCCGACCGCGAGGACTATCGCATGTCGGCGTTCATCAAGGGCGTGATCGCGAGCCCGGCGTTTCGCATGCAGAGGGTGGCAGACCCGCTCGAGACAAGGAGGCCATAGTGCATCTGATTGGACGGCACATTCCCCGACGAACCTTCCTTCGCGGCATGGGTGCGGCGGTCGCGCTGCCCCTGCTCGACGCCATGCGACCCGCGGGACGACTGGCGGCGCTGGGCCGGGGTGGCTCCGCGGCGACCGATCCGACACGGCTGGTCACCATCGAGATGGTGCACGGTGCGGCCGGGGCCAACGATATCGGGGCCAGCCACAATCTCTGGTCACCGGCGGCCACCGGTCGTGCCTTCGACCTGTCCCCCAGTTCGCTTCGGTCGCTGGAGCCGTACCGGGATCGACTGAACATCTTCAGCAACACCGATGTGCGCATGGCCGAGGCGATGACGCCCGAGGAGATCGGAGGAGACCACTTCCGCTCGAGCGCCGTCTTCCTGACGCAGGCCCACCCCAAGCAGACCGAGGGCTCCGATGTGCTCGTGGGGCCGTCGATGGACCAGCTCTACGCGCAACGCTTCGGGCAGGACACCCCGATTCCGTCGATGCAGCTCTGCATCGAGAACATCGACCAGTCCGGGGGCTGCGCCTACGGATACACGTGCGTCTACACCGATTCGATCTCGTGGGCGGCGGAAGACGAGCCGCTCCCGGTGATCCGCGACCCGAGGGTGGCCTTCGAGCAGCTCTTCGGCGCGGGATCGACCGCGAAGGAGCGCGCCATGCGCCTCCAGACCGATCGCTCGATCCTCGACTGGATCACGGGCCGCGTCTCGGAGCTCAACTCGCAGTTGGGCGCCCCCGACCGGCGTCGCCTCGAGCGGTATCTCGAGGTCGAGCGGCGCATTCAGCGGATCGAGGCCTACAACACCAGCGGCGCCGAGCGTGCGATCCCCAATGCACCGGCCGGCGTCCCTGACTCGTTCCGCGAACATGTCGAGCTCATGTTCGATCTCCAGGCGCTCGCGTTCCAGTCCGACATGACCCGGGTCTTCTCGTTCAAGATGGGCCGAGACTCGTCGGCCCGCGTCTACCCCGAGAGCGGATCCGACCGGCCGTTCCACCCCGCGTCGCATCACGGCGGACGGGAAGAGAACATCCTGGAGTTCGCCAAGATCAACGACTACCACGTGAGCATGCTGCCCTACTTCCTCGAGAAGCTGGAGCAGATCTCCGAGGGCGACGACACGCTCCTCGACAAGACGATGGTGATCTACGGCTCGCCGATGGGTGATCCCAATCTGCACAACCACCGGCGCTGCCCGCTGATCGTGCTCGGCGGCGCGAACGGAACGCTCGACACCGGACGCCATCTCAGCTACGCCGACGGCACCCCGATGGCCAACGTCATGCTCTCGCTCATGCACAGGCTGGGAATGGACGACATGGAGTCGTTCGGCGACAGCACGGGAGCGGCGGCGATTTGAGCCGGCGGCCGAGGGGGCCGACGGGCGCGGTCGTCGGGGCGGCGCTGGTGATGGGCGTGCTCGGCTCCGCGTCGGCGGTGCGAGCACAGAGCACCCCTGCCGGGGAGACCGCGGCGTACGGCGACGGGACCACGGCGCTCCACGAGGCCGCGGAGGCCGGCGACCTGACGCGCACCCGAGCGCTGATCGAGGCGGGCGCCGACGTCGACGCCACCACGCGGCTCGGGGCCTACACACCCCTGCATCTTGCCGCTGCGGCAGGCCAGGGAGCGACGGTTCGCGCCCTCCTGAGCGGGGGCGCCGATCCGAACTCCACGACCGCCACCGGCGGTGTGGTGGCGCTCCACTTTGCGGCTGCGGCCGGGAGCGTCGAGGCGGTGCGGGCGCTTCTGGAAGCCGGGGCCGCGGTCGATCCGCGCGAGTCGGAGCGCGGGCAAACGCCGCTGATCTTCGCCGTTGCGCGCAATCGCACCGCTGCGGTGCGGGCGCTGATCGACGCGGGGGCCGACATCGAGGCGGCAACCTTCGTGGTCGCCGTGCCGGAACTGCAGGCGGCCTCCAGCGCGTCGGCTCGCGTGCGATCCCAGGTGCTCGACTCACTCGCGGAGGTGGCGGGTCTCGATCCGGTGATGTTCAAGCCCACGGCGGCGCAGGTCGAGCTGGCGGTGCGGCGTGCGAACGAGGTCGAGCAGGCCGCGAGGCGGGGCCCGACGGAAGGCCCCTAGGACCAGGATCCCGACGTCGGAGACGGCGGTGGTTCGGGGTACGGCGCGTTGGTGGGGCATCAGGGGGGGCTGACGCCTCTGCTACACGCCGCGCGCGAGGGCTATGCCGAGACCGTGGCGGTTCTGCTTGAGGCCGGGGCCGACGTGAATCGCGTCAGCTCGGGAGACCATACGAGCCCGATGCTCATCGCCGCGATCAACGGGCACTTCGATCTCATGCTCGAGATTCTGGGACGGGGCGGTGATCCGAATCTCGCGAGCGACGCGGGGGCCACGCCTCTATATGCCGCGCTCAATACCCATTGGGCTCCGAAGGCGCGCTACCCGCAGCAGCAGGCCTACACGCAGCAGGTGGCTGGATATCTCGACGTCATGGAGGCCCTCCTGGTCGCGGGGGCCGACCCGAACGCCCGGCTGA
>CAYGKI010000302.1:0-1600 GCA_964350235.1 uncultured Gemmatimonadaceae bacterium
CGACCAAGGACGCCGCCATCCACGACTGGGTGAAGCTGGCCGTGGCCCGCGCGCGTGCCACCGGAGCGCCCGCCGTCTTCTGGCTCGACCGTACCCGGGCTCACGACGCCGAGCTCATCCGCAAGGTGGAGCGCTACCTGGAGGCGGAGGACACGGCGGGCCTGACGCTGGAGATCCTGTCCCCCGTCGAGGCGATGGCGTATTCGCTGGAGCGGATCCGGAGGGGCGAGGACACCATCTCGGTCACGGGCAACGTTCTGCGGGACTACCTCACCGACCTCTTCCCCATTCTGGAGATCGGCACCAGCGCCCGGATGCTGTCCATCGTGCCGCTGCTGAACGGTGGTGGACTCTTCGAGACCGGTGCCGGCGGCTCGGCTCCGAAGCACGTGCAGCAGTTCGAGAAGGAGGGGCACCTCCGGTGGGACTCGTTGGGCGAGTACCTGGCGCTGGCCGCATCGCTCCAGCACCTGGGTGAGCAGTTCGACAACGAGGGCGCGCGGGTGCTCGGAGACGCGCTGGACTCGGCCACCGCGCGGTATCTGCAGAACGCACGATCCCCGCAGCGGAAGGTGCACGAGTTGGACAACCGAGGGAGCACGTTCTACCTGACGCTCTACTGGGCACAGGCCATGGCCGAGCAGGTCGAGTCTGCTTCCCTGGCCGACCGATTCCGTCAGGTCGCGGCCGGGCTCGCCCACAACGAGGCGAGGATCCTCGAAGAGCTGAACGCCGCCCAGGGAGGGCCTCAGGACCTGGGCGGATACTACATGCCCGACAGCCAGCGGACCTCCGCCGCAATGCGCCCCAGCGCCACGCTCAACGGGATTCTCTCCGAGGTCTGAGGCGGCCTGGCGCCGCGAAGGCGTCGCGTCGCGCGCACCCCTCGCCGAGAGGACAACACTCGAGCCGCTCCGAGGCGGTCGGATTGAACGTTCCGGCCGCCTCGCGCGTCTTCGGGGGTGGTTGCGGGCACCCGCCCCGCATCCGACCCTGCCACCGTACCCTCCCATCCTCCGCCCCCGCGAGCCGGTGCTCCCATGACCTCTGCCCTCCAGCGCTTCGCCAACGTCCGGAAGGACGAGATCCTGCCGCTGCTCGCGTCGGCACTCTTCTTCTTCTGCGTCCTTTCGGCGCTCATGGTCATCCGGCCGGCGCGCGAGGCCCTGGGGATGGAGAGCGGCCTGGACACGGTGCGGTGGCTCTTCGTGGGTACGGCCGTCGTGACGCTGGCGGTGAATCCCGTGTTCGGATACCTGGTGGCCCAGTTCCGACGGATCGCTTTCATCTCGGCGACCTACGTCTTCTTCGCCGCCAGCCTCATGGTGTTCTGGGCGCTTCTCACCTTCGCCCCCCAGGCCATCGGCGACGTCTCGGGCCGGGTCTTCTACGTCTGGTTCAGCGTCTTCAACCTGTTCAGCACCATGGTGTTCTGGGCGCTGATGGCGGACCGCTTCTCGCTGGAGGAGTCGAAGAGGCTGTTCCCCGTGGTGGCCGTGGGGGGCACTCTGGGCGCCATCTTCGGGCCCTGGCTGGCGTACAGCATCGTGGAGCGCGGGGGGACGGCGAATCTGATCCCCATCGCGGTGGACTTTCTGGT
>CAYGKI010000302.1:1610-4199 GCA_964350235.1 uncultured Gemmatimonadaceae bacterium
CGGCCGTGGACCCGAGAGCGGTCATCGGCGGCAGCGCCTGGGAGGGCTTCCGGGCGGTCTTCCGCTCCCGCTACCTCCTGGCCATCTGCGGATTCGTGCTCATCCTCGCGGTCATGGCCACGTTCCTCTACTTCACGCGCCTGGCCATGGTGGCGGCGGTGGCGGAGGAGACCGACGCGCGCACGGCGCTCTTCGCCAACATCGACATGTGGACGCAGGTCGCCACGTTGGTGACCCAGCTCTTCATCGCGGGACGCCTCATGAAGCGTATCGGGGTCTCGCTGACTCTGGCGCTCCTCCCCATCACGGTCCTGCTCGGATTCATCGGGCTCGCCCTGGTGGGGACCATCACGGCGCTCATCCTCTTCGAAGCCACGTTCCGGGCCGTTCAGCGCGGGATCATGCGCCCCGCCCGGGAGACGCTCTTCACCGTCGTGGGTCGGGAGGACAAGTACAAGGCCAAGGCGTTCATCGACACGTTCGTCTACCGCGGCGGCGACGTGGTGGGCGCTTGGACCGAGGGGCTCCTGGGCCGCCTGGGCATGGGGTTGGCCGGACTCGCATCGTTGGTGGTGCCGTTGGCGGTGGTCTGGGGGATCGTGGGCGTGTGGCTCGGGCGCGAGCAGACCCGGGTGGCGGAACGCATGGGGTTGGCGTCCACGGCGGAGCACTGAAACAGCCGTGCGCACCGGGGCGTAAGAGAGTACGTTCGCATCGTCCCGGGGGCATTCGTCGTCCCCGATCCACAGCTCGACGGAGGAGTCCGTGCAGCGCCTCAGTACCCTCCACGTCATCGCCATCGCCTCGCTCACCATGTTGCCGGCGTGTGCCGGCGGCGCACCCGGTGCGGCGGAGCCCACGCCGCCCGCCACCGCCGGCGGTGATGTCGGCGGCGGCTCGGATCGCCTGTCCAACGAAGAGATCGAGGCCATCTACCGACAGCGGGTGGAGGCCGGGCGGACGCGCTTCACCGAGGCGGACGTCCGCTTCATGCAGGACATGATCCACCATCATGCACAGGCGGTGGAGATCTCGCGATTCGCTCCGGATCGAGCCGCCAGCGACCAGATCCGGACCCTGGCCTCGCGCATCATCAACGCGCAGCAGGACGAGATCGCCCTCATGCAGCGGTGGCTGGCCGACCGGGCACAGCCCGTTCCGGAGCTCCACCAGATGGGCGATCAGGTCATGGTCCACATGCCCGGCGACACCCATGGCATGGAGCACGACATGGTGGACATGCCGGGCATGCTCTCGCCGGAACAGGTGGACCGCTTGAGGGCCTCGGAGGGTCGGGAGTTCGACCGGCTCTTCCTCACCTACATGATCGAGCACCATCAGGGCGCGGTGACCATGGTCCGCGCGCTCTTCGCCACCGACGGAGCCGGCCAGGACGAGGACGTCTTCCGGTTCGCCTCCGACGTCCAGGTAGATCAGTCCACGGAAGTGGCGCGCATGCAGCGCATGCTCGACGCCATGCCACGTTGAACGCACCCCCAAACCCAGTACAGGAGTCTTGCATGCGGTCCCATCGTTCGTCTTCCTCCGCGCCCTCCGGCCGTCTTCGCGCCGCCCTGGGCGCTGCCCTCGCAGGCGTCGTGGTCGGGGCCACGGCCTGTGCCAGCTCAGGCGGCCCTGGAGCCATGGGCCCGGCGCCCGAGCGCCAGCTGTTCCCCATCACGACCTACGAAGCCCCCTCCCCTGATCCCAGAGTAGGGCTGTCGCCCGGGCTCATGGACGCGGGCGAGGCCATCTGGAACATGCGGCGCGTGTCCTTCACGCCCCCGCCGGAGGACTTCATCGGGGTCACCAACTCCGACCTGGCCTTCACCGGCGACTATGCCATCCAGGGGAATTACAACGGCTTCCAGGTCTGGGACATCTCCGACCCGGCTGCGCCTTCGCTCGTCATCGGATACGTCTGCCCGGCATCGCAGAGCGACGTCTCCGTGTACGAGAATCTGCTCTTCGTCTCCGGCGAAGGATTGGGCGGTCGCCTGGACTGCGGGGTGGAGGGCGTCGACGCGGCGGTGAGCCAGGACCGGCTTCGCGGCATCCGGCTCTTCGACATCACGGACATCAGGAACCCGCGCTACATCGCCAACGTCCAGACCTGCCGCGGCTCGCACACGCACACGGTCCTCGAGGACCCGGACGACGACGAGAACGTCTACATCTACGTGTCCGGCTCCGCGCCGGTACGTCCGTCCCAGGAGCTTCCGGGCTGCGTCAACGCCATGCCCGACGAGGACCCGAACTCGGCTCTATTCCGCATCGAGGTGATCCGGGTTCCGCTGGACAACCCGGAGGCCGCGGAGATCGTCAGCTCGCCGCGGATCTTCGACGATCTGGTGGCGCCGCCGACGCACGGCCCCTCTCCCGCCGACCTCGAGGAGCTCGAGCGGGCGCGGGCGCGCGGTGCGTTCATCGTGGAGATCATGGGCGAGGCCATGGTGATGCCGGAGCAGGCGGTACAGAGCCTCCTGGCCCAGGTCGTGGAAGCCCGGGGCGGAAGTGGGGCCGCCACCGCGGCCGACAGCGCCGCGCTTCGCGAGCGCCTGCCGGCCATCGTTCGGCAGATGATGGGGG
>CAYGKI010000303.1:0-1695 GCA_964350235.1 uncultured Gemmatimonadaceae bacterium
GGTGGAGAGGTGTGTAGCAGCGCCCCTCGCCGAGCGACGCTCCGCCGCGCTTAGCGGCGGAGTGAGGCATGAGGAAGCAGGAAGAAGTAGACAGGTAACATGCGGCCGAACGGCTGAGCGAGCGCGGGGGGCGATGCTACACGCCCCCCCCACCCAATGAAGGAACACATGGCTGAGAGAATCAGAATCCGACTGAAGGCGTTCGATCACTGGGTGGTCGATCAGACCGCTGCGGACATCGTGCGTACGGCCCAGAAGACGGGCGCGACCGTGCGCGGACCCATCCCGCTTCCGACGCGTCGGCAGCGCTGGACCGTGCTCCGCTCGCCCCATATCGACAAAAAGAGCCGTGAGCAGTTCGAGCTCAGGACGCACAAGAGACTGATCGACATTGTCGAGAGCCGCTCACAGACGATCGACGCGTTGACGAAGCTGGATCTTCCGGCTGGCGTCGACGTCGAGATCAAGGTCGACTGACGGAGGAACTCCGGAAATGCCCGGATTGATCGGAAAAAAGATCGGGATGACCAGGATCTTCAATGACGAGGGCGTGCAGGTGCCCGTCACCGTCATCGAGGCGGGTCCGTGCCCGGTGGTAGAGGTGAGGTCCGAGGAGCGGGACGGCTATCGCGCCGTTCAGCTGGGCTACGGCTCGCAGAAGGCCAAGCGCGCTTCCCGCGCGGAGAATGGTCATGCGGCCAAGGCCGGCCTCGAGGTGGCGCCGCGACTCATGCGTGAATTCAGCGTGGGCGACGAGGAACAGTACGAGGTGGGCCAGCAGCTCACCGTCGAGCTGTTCGAGGCCGGAGACCTGGTCAAGGTCACCGGCAAGTCGAAGGGGCGTGGCTTCCAGGGTGTGGTGAAGCGGCACGGCTTCCGTGGCCGTCCCGCTTCGCACGGTCACCCCATGTCACGTAACCCGGGCTCGGTGGGTCCGGGCACGGACCCCTCGCGCGTCATCAAGGGGAAGAAGCTGCCCGGCCAGATGGGCGGCACCCGTACTACGATTCGTAACATGCAGGTGGTGCGCGTGGATGGTGAGCGCAACCTGCTCTTCGTGAAGGGCGGCGTTCCCGGCGCCCGCGACGGCTACGTTCTGATCTCGAAGTGAGCCATGTATAAGGCCAAGTATTTCAAAGCTGACGGCAAGAAGGGGCGGGCTCGGGCATTGCCCGACACGCTCTTCGACGGCGTCGTGAACGAGAGCGCCATGCACCTCGCGGTGAAGGCGTACCTCTCGAACCAGCGCCAGGGGACCTCGGCCGCGAAGAACCGTTCCGCGGTTCGCGGCGGGAGCCGGAAGCCGTGGAGGCAGAAGGGCACCGGCCGCGCGCGGCAGGGGACCATTCGCGCTGTCCAGTGGGAGGGGGGTGGCGTCGCGTTTCCGCCCATTCCGCACGGATGGCGGCAGAAGCTGCCCAAGAAGGCACGGCAGCTGGCCCGCCGCTCCGCCCTCAACGATCGGGCAGAGCACGAGCGCGTTGTCCTGGTGGACTTCCCCAGCATGGACGCCCCCAAGACCCGCTCCATCCGCGACCTGCTGAAGGCGGTCGAGGTGGAGGGCAAGGTCCTGGTGCTCACCGACGGCCGGAACGAGAACGTTTACCTTTCGGCCCGCAATCTTCCGGACGTGAACGTGCTTCCGTTCGGCGAGGAGTCGGTCTACGACGTCCTCTGGGCGCGCACCGTGATCAT
>CAYGKI010000303.1:1705-4190 GCA_964350235.1 uncultured Gemmatimonadaceae bacterium
TGATCATCGAGCGGAGCGCCCTGGAGCAGGTCGGGGCGGACGACACCGAGGAGGCGTCCGATGCGTGAGCCGTACGAGGTGATCATTGCGCCGGTCGTCACCGAGAAGACGGCCGAAGAGATGGACCAGCGCGGTGTGTACACGTTCCTGGTGGCCCGCGACGCCAACAAGATCGAGATCGGTCGGGCGGTGGAGCGCCTCTGGGACGTGACCGTGAAGGACGTGCGGACCATGCGGTACGCCGGGAAGGCCCGCCGGGCTTTCCTGGGCCGGATGGCGCGCAACCCCTTCAAGGGACGTCGCCCGGGCTACAAGAAGGCCGTCGTGCAGATCGGTGACGGCGAATTCATCGAGCTCTACGAGCAGGGCTGATCATGGCGATCAAGAAATTCAAGCCGATGACCCCCGGGACGCGCTTCCGGTCCACCCTCGAGAACGAAGAGGTGACGCGGAAGGGCCCCGAGCGGTCGCTCACCGAGTCGCTCAGCGGCTCCGGTGGCCGGAACCATCACGGGCACGTCACGTCGCGTCGCCGGGGTGGCGGGCACAAGCGCCGCTACCGCAGGATCGACTTCAAGCGTGACAAGCACGGCGTGCCGGGTGTCGTCGCGCACATCGAGTACGATCCGAACCGGTCCGCCAACATCGCGCTCATCCACTACGTCGACGGCGAGAAGCGGTACATCCTGCATCCGCGTGGACTCCAGGTGGGCGACGAGATCCTGTCGGGTGAGACGGCCGACCAGAAGGTGGGCAGCACGCTTCCGCTGGGCATGATCCAGCTCGGCACGACGGTCCACAACGTCGAGCTCAAGCCCGGGAAGGGTGGCCAGATGGCTCGCTCCGCAGGCGCCGGCGTCCAGGTCGTCGCCAAGGAAGGGGACTACGTCACGCTCCGGCTGCCCTCCACCGAGGTCCGCCGGGTGCACAAGCAGTGCCTGGCCACCATCGGTCAGGTGGGCAACGCCGACCACGAGCTCACGCAGATCGGAAAGGCGGGCGCCAACCGCTGGCGCGGGAAGCGCCCGAAGGTCCGCGGCGTGGCCATGAACCCCGTGGATCACCCGCTGGGTGGTGGTGAAGGCCGGACGTCCGGTGGACGTCCTCCGGTGTCGCCCTGGGGCAAGCGCGAGGGCAAGAAGACGCGTAAGAACAAGAAGGCATCCAATAAGTACATCGTGCGGGGCCGCAAGCGCGGCAAAGCCACGAAGTCGTAGGCCGGAGAATCATCAATGCCGCGTAGCGTAAAGAAGGGCCCGTTCATCGAGGACAGCCTCCTTCGCAAGATCGAGGTCATGAACTCCCGTGGAGAGAAGAAGGTCGTGAAGACCTGGTCGCGTGCGTCGACCATCTCCCCCGAGTTCGTGGGACACACTGTCGCGGTGCACAACGGGAACAAGTTCATCCCGGTCTACGTCACCGAGAACATGGTCGGCCACAAGTTCGGTGAGTTCGCGCCCACCCGGATGTTCCGGGGACACGGGGGCAAGCTTGCCGACAAGCGGGCCAAGGCCAAGTAAGAGTGAGCCACGGAATGGAAGCCAGAGCAATCGCCCGGTACGTCGGCATGAGCCCCCGCAAGGCGCGGCTCGTCATCGACCAGATTCGGGGCAAGTCGGTCAACGAGGCCTACGCCATCCTTCAGTTCTCCAAGAAGGGCGCGGCGGAGACCATCGGGAAGACGCTCCGCTCGGCGGTGGCGAACGCCCAGGTCAAGTCGCAGGACGAAGGTGAAGTCCTCGACGTCGACGAGCTCTTCGTGCGCGAAGCGTTCGTGGACGAAGGACCCACGCTGAAGCGCTGGCGGGCGGCGGCCCAGGGCCGCGCCGCGCCGATCCGCAAGAGAACGAGCCACATCACGGTTGTGGTCGACACCAAGGACGCCTGATTACATGGGACAGAAGACACACCCGACCGGGTTCAGGCTCGGCGTCGTTAAGGACTGGTCGTCTCGTTGGTACGCGGAGCGGGATTTTCCGCGCCTCCTGAAGGAGGACGAGACCATCCGGACCTACCTGCGCCGCCGGCTCTCGCACGCCGCCGTGGCCCAGATCGACATCGAGCGCAAGCCGAGCAAGATCGTGGTGACGCTGCACACGGCTCGGCCGGGCGTGGTGATCGGAAAGCGGGGCTCGGAGGTGGACAAGCTCCGTGACGAGCTGGCCGTCCTCACCAACTCCGAGATCTCCGTGAACGTCGAGGAGATCAAGCGTCCGGAGGTCAGCGCCTACCTGGTGGCCGAGAACATCGCCCACCAGCTCCGGCAGCGGATCTCCTTCCGCCGGGCCATGAAGCGCGCGGTTCAGGCGGCCATGCGGTCCGGCGCCCAGGGCATCAAGATCCAGTGCTCGGGACGGCTGGGCGGCGCCGAGATCGCCCGTACGGAAGGCTACAACGAAGGTCGCGTTCCGCTGCACACGCTGCGGGCGGACATCGACTACGCCCAGGTCACGGCATTCACGACGTACGGCACCGTCGGCGTGAA
>CAYGKI010000304.1:0-4186 GCA_964350235.1 uncultured Gemmatimonadaceae bacterium
CCTGGCGCGGGACCCGCTCGCCCCCACCACCAAGCCCTGGCGGGGGAATCCGGCCTGGGGGCACCCGGCGAAGGACGGCCGGGCGGCAACGGCCTCTCTCGACGACAGTCTACGGCAACTCGGGATGGACCACGTGGATCTCTACCTGATCCACGCTCCCTTCGCCGGTGAGGGGAGGCTCGAGCAGTGGCGGGCGCTGGTGGACGCCAGGGACCAGGGGCGAGCCAGAGCCATCGGTGTGAGCAACTACAGCATCGAGCACATTCGGGAGATCGAGCGGGCCGGGCTGCCGCTCCCCGATGCCAACCAGATCGAGCTCCATCCCTGGTCGCAGAAGCCCGAGCTGATCGACTTCCTGGAGGCGACCGGGATCCAGCCCATCGCCTACAGCAGTCTCGTGCCGCTGTCCACTTGGCGAGCGGTGGAAGGGCAGGACAGCGCCAAGACCGCCGAGATGATCGCCGACGGGACGCGCGAGGATGCCCCGTTCAAGGCCCTGGCATCGAAGCACGGCGTCACCGAGGCGCAGGTACTGCTCCGCTGGGCCGTCCAGCGGGGCTTCGCGGTTCTTCCCAAGAGCATGAGCGCGGATCGCGTCAGGCAGAACATCGACATCTTTTCTTTCGAGCTGGACGACGACGACATGGAACACCTCGCTCGCATGGATCGAGGCGACGGGGTGGCTTGGGCCGGGGGAGATCCCATCAGGGCCGGCTAGCGGACGGCCACCGTCACGCGCGGGAGCGCGGGCGAGGATTGTCGCGCACGCGCCGGGTCGGCAGCTTGGTTCGGCCGGAGAGACCCGGAGCCGTCAGCCCGTTGCCTGAGAGATTCGAGATGCGACCCCAAGACTCCGTCGGGATGCGGCGCGGTGGAGAGATCACGCTCGCGCCCTACAACCCGTGCTGGCCGGAGGAGTTCGCCAGGGTTCGAGATGAACTGGTCGCTGCCCTCGCCGACGGGATCATCTCCATCGATCACGTCGGGAGCACATCGGTCCTGGGCCTCCATGCCAAGCCGATCATCGACATCAGCGTGGCCGTCCCCGACCTCCGGGACAGCCTGTCCCTCGTCCCGACGCTCGAGTCCCTGGGCTTCGTCTACCGTGTCGACGACGAGCTTCCCGATCGCCACTACTTCCCACGCACGACGGGCGGCCTCAGGCGGCACCACCTCTCGCTGGCGGAGCCCGACTCTTGGCATCGGCGCAATAGCCTGACCTTTCGCGATGCGCTCCGACGCGACCCCGACCTGGCACGGCGCTACGGTGCGCTGAAGCGCCGGCTCGCCGCATCCGTCGGACGCGATCGGCTCGCGTACCTCAACGGCAAGACGGACTTCATCCTCGGTACCCTCGAGGCCGAGGGATGCGAGCCGGCCCCCGACTACCCGGTTCACTACGTTTGACGCGGTAGGGCATGAGTCGTAGCCAGTTGCTGTCACACACCCCTATCCGTCCGTTCCGATAACTACCGCAGTCATGTCAGTTGGGCGGACGCTTCGCTTGTCCTCGGATCCGCCGTGCCGCAGAATTCCAGGGCGCTAGCAGCTCCTTATCCAACCAGGCAAGGCCGTGTGGATGTCCGAGCGTTCGGCGAAGACCCAGCAGGGCATCACCGGGGGTGGTTTCAGAGACCACCTGGACCGGATGGTGGCGCTGGTTCGGTCGATACCGGGACGATTGACGGATCGCGAGGTTCGTTTTCTGGCGCTCGCTGGGGCGACTCTTCCTCCACAGCTCGGGGAGATCCTCGAGATTGGCAGTTTCATGGGGAAGTCGACGACCGTTCTCGCCAAGTCCGCTCGCTTGAGTCGTGGAGCCCGGATCGTGGCGGTCGATCCCCTCACGCTCTCGTCTCCCACTGATCCGAGTGGTACCGCCGCTTCGCTGCCCAGCGCATTCAAGAGAACACTCGATACGCATGGGGTGACCGACGTCGTCGAGTTTCATCAAGTGCGGTCCCAGGAGTTGGCCGAGGGGTGGGACCGTCCGCTTCGGCTGCTGTGGGTGGACGGAGATCACACCTACGCGGGCGCGTCAGACGATCTCGAGCACTTCCTTCCCTACCTGCGGCCCGGAGCTGTCGTTGCCATGCACGACGTGCTGAACCCGTTCGACGGACCGGTCAGGGCCTTTTGTGAACGTATCCTTGCGTCACCGCTTTTCGGCCCTTGCGGTGTCTGCGGTTCCATCGGGTGGGGGCAGTTCCTGGGAACGGACAGCTCGGCTCGGTACTCGGCGCGGAAGCGTGTCCTGCATCGGAAGCTCATGCGACTCGTGCCGCTCACTGCTTTGGCGCAGCGATCCGGGGTGCGCCGCTGGCCCTACAAGCTCGTTCGCTCCCTGGTGCCGCGTGGGGAGATCGATCCGGCCGCTTGGTCTGCGGAGATTCGCGGCAACCTGCCGACGGAAGCGTCGCCCTGAGCGTTGTCTTACTCCGCCGTCCGTGGCTTGGAGGACGAGACGGACAGATGGGCAGTGGAGCGCGTCCGGGTCGTGCGATGGCGAGCAGGAAGCAGAGGTTGCACCAGCAGGGAGGGGCTACACCATGGTGATTCGAAGCTGGAGCGGTACGGCGCGGTCCGGCGCGGCGGAGGCGTACCTGGCGTTCCTGACGGAAGTGATGGTGCCGAGGATCTTGGCACTGCCGGGCTGCCTCGGGGCGGAGGTGTTCCGGCGTGGCGTCCACCAGTTCGTCGTCCAGAGTCGCTGGGTCGACGAAGCGTCCATCCAGCGCTTCGCGGGCTCCGACCCCGAGCACGCCGTGGTCCCGGAGGAGGCCAGGGCCTTGCTGGCCGACTTCGACGACAGGGCTCGCCACTTCCAGGTGCTTCTCAGCGTGACTCCGGGTGAGGCCTGATGGAGGTGGGGACGGGCGGGCCAGGCCCTCCGGATGCGGCGCTGAATCCT
Organism: uncultured Gemmatimonadaceae bacterium; assembly: GCA_964350235.1. Lineage (GTDB taxonomy): Bacteria > Gemmatimonadota > Gemmatimonadetes > Longimicrobiales > Gaopeijiaceae > JAWLHJ01. The sequence continues at coordinate 2,912 of CAYGKI010000304.1, forward strand.
TTTGGGCGGAACGGGACTCTCCATATTAGAAACCCTCACCAAAGGAGATCACCCATGGCCAGCAAGTTCTTCGCCCGCAACGAGCACAAGGTGGAGCGAGTGATCCGGATCGTCCTGGGACTCGGGCTGCTGAGTCTCGTCTTCGTCGGTCCGCAGACGTACTGGGGCCTGGTCGGCGTGGTACCCCTGGCCACGGGCCTGCTCGGGACGTGCCCGCTGTACTCCGTGTTCGGCTTCAGCACCTGCCCGCGTGACGGAAGCTGCTAGCGACGCTCGGCTCCTGAGCCGAAGCGCCTCCGGAGATCGCGCCGCGTTCGCGGACCTGCTGGACCGTCATGCCGAGGCGGTCCATCGACTCCTCCGCGCCCTCCGGGCCGGTCCCGACGACGCGGAGGACGCGCTCCAGGAGTGCTTCGTTGCGGCGTGGCGGAGCGCGGCCACGTTCCGGGGGGAAGGATCGGCTCGGGGCTGGCTGTTCACCATCGCGCGTAACGCGCTACGGCGACAGCACCGGCGACGGGCCGGGGAGCCGGCCGAGATGGACGCGCTGGGGGCCCTGGGCGCTCGTGCCGGCTGGGGGTCGGAGTCGGACTTCAGTCGCCGCTTCGAGGTGGAGAACGAGCTCGAGTGGGCCCTGGGGCGCATCCCCGACGAGGAGCGGAAGGTGATCGTGCTTCGCGACATCGAGGGGCTCAGTGGGCCCGAGACCGCCGAAGCGCTCGAGCTGAGCGTGGCCGCGATGAAGAGCCGCCTGCACCGAGGGCGGCTGCGTCTCATGGGGGTGCTTCGAGGAGAGAATGCCGATGGCTGATCTGGATCGGATGGTCGGCGGGCTGCGATGCCGGGACGTGCTGGAGCTCCTCCCGGACTTCGTGGACGGAGCGTTGCCCGAGGATGTGCTGGCCCGGGTCAAGGCGCACCTGGAAGGGTGCGACACCTGCGAGAAGTTCGGTGGGGAATATGCCGAGCTCGTGGCCTTGTTGCGTGCCGGACATTCCCGGGTCCCCGCCGACGCCGGGGTGCGCACCCGTCTGGCGGAACGCATGGGACGGTTCTGGGCGGAGGAAGGCGTCTGACGGTCAGGCCATCCCTGGCCGGGAGGCTCCGGATCGCGAGCGTCGAGGTGGTGGGCGGGAGCGAGGCGGTGTGGTGAGGCGCTGCGGGCGAGTCCGAGGTTGCCGATGACACCCGCGACGAATAGATGTACGAGAGCTTTCGAGCCGCCGCCCCATACACGCGAGGCCTGAGCGCGCACAGGCTGCCGGCTCTGACTCC
>CAYGKI010000305.1:0-4180 GCA_964350235.1 uncultured Gemmatimonadaceae bacterium
CGTCGTCCTCACCGCGCACCGCCCGCTTGAGGACGTTTGCCATCCCCTCGAACTCGACCATCGGGTAAAGGATGCCGCCCCCGGTCAGCAGCTTCAGCCAGTTGCGGGACAAAAAGCCCTGCAGCGCGGTCGAGCCGACCTTGTGATGCCCGATATAGAGAATGACCTTCATGTGGTGCCGTCTGTTCCGGGGGCTTGTGTCAGGGTTTCATGCAGCGCGTCGAGCCGCCGGGCGTGGAAATGCTCGAACCAGGGCGCCTTGCCGTTGTCCAGCATCTCGCCGATCATCTCTGCGCAGAGCGCCAGGCTGCGCATCTCGGAGGCAGAAAACAGATCCTCGGCCCGCGACGGCTGCGGCGCCGCACAGGCGCGGCCGATCTCGTCCCGCAGCGCCGCCTCCATGCAGGGGCTGTCGCCAAAGAACTCCCGGTCGAGCTTGCGCGCATCGGCCAGGTAATACTTGCCCACCAGATCGGCGAGCGACCGGTGCATCTGCACCCGGGTTGCGGTTTCCGCCCTGGGCAGCTTGCCGGCCAGACGCGCCAGCGCCCAGCCGTAGTCGTGATGGAACCGCTTGGGACGTTCGGCGGTCTGGGCATGCAGGTATTTCAGCCGCAACAGGTCTTCCAGCGACAGGGATTCGTTCTGGCTGCCCAGGGCGGCGATGCTGACCGGCACCGGCCCGAGGCTGGCGCGCAGAAAATCGGCCACCACGTCGCCCTCGGCCAGCGCACTGCGCACGAAGGGCCGCAGCACGAAATCCGCGCCAAAGACGCTGCGCCATTTCAGGAACCGCCGGGTATAGACGAAGTCTCTGCGGGCGCCGGTGCGCAGCACGAAGGCTTCGAGATCGCCGGTGTAGGTGCCGATCTTGGTGCGTTCGGCATATTCCGAGACGATGCGCCCCAGGTGCGGGCGGACATAGCCGATCACCCGGATCCGGTCGAAGAGCGGCGCGAAATGGCCATCGAGCAGGCGGCGCAGGCCCTTCGGGTCGAAGCCTTCGAATTCCTCGGCCGAGATCACGCAGACCGCCGGAGCCTCGCGAACAATGCGCTCGGACATCTCCGCGATCACCCGCCGCCCGCGCTCGGCCGCCGGGCTCTTGGGCTCGGCCAGCAGGGCGCGGAACACGACGGGCAGGCCGTTGTGGCTGAGGCTGGCGGTATAGAGCGGCGGCACCCCGGCGATCCGGATGCGCTGGCGCGCCAGCGCATACTGGATCGCGGTGCTGCCCGTCTTGTGGTCGCCAATATGGACGATCAGCGTCCGGGCGCTCTGCAAGTCCCCTTCCGGGGCCGCGGCCCCGGCGGTTTGGTCAGCTGTTTTCATGCCTGCAACCCGATCCCTGGTGCCGCGCTCTTAGCCGATCCCTCCGGGTCCGACAATGAGACCCCGGGAGACCCGGATCTCCCCAACGCCTGCGCTCAGCCCTCGATATCGTCGAAGGCACAGGCCGGGCCGCCGGCAATGAAGTTTTCCAGGATATCGGGGGTGAAATTGGTGCAGCGCAGAATGTCGTTGACCGCCTCCCCGTCCTGCTCCTTGGAACCGCGCTGGCGGGCATGAAAGACGATATCGACCAGTTGCCCCTCGCTGTCGAGCACCGGAAACGGCCGGCCAATATGGGTGTAATTGCGCGAGCTGGGCGCAATGAAGGTGCGCGCGTCCTGCCCGTCCGGCTCCATCACCTTGCTGCAGGCGCCCATGGGGGTCGCGCAGACGGCGACGAAACCGCCGTAATTGCTCTCGGATTTATAGGCCCCGGCGGAATAGAGGACGAGATGGGCGCCGCCGGGGGAATCGTAGCCCCAGGCGCCCTCGATCAGACCGCCATCGTTGCCAAGACGCTCCTCGGAGGGCATCGGGTCGATGCGCTCCCAGCCGGTCAGATCGGCACCGGGCTGCACCCGTTCGCCGGGGCAGAGCAGGATCTCCGGCTCGCCGGTCACCACCAGGTCGGGCGACATCTGCTGGGACACGACGCAGGTCGTGGGATCGTCGTCGCCCTTGATATCCTGGCGCTTGTCGATGAACAGGTAGTAGGCGCCATCGGCCGCGTAGATATCCCCGTTATAGGTGCCCGACACCAGCGGCGTGTTATCGCGCAGCTGCCAGTTCAGCGGAAAGCCGCCCTCGGTGGTGCGCCCCTCGCCACGGGGCACGAAGACATAGACCCCCCGGCGCCCTTTCTTCGGCCGATCGGTGTCGAAATTATCCGCCGGCGGCAGCGAGGCGATCATCACCACCCCGTCCTCGGTTCTGAAGAAGTTTTTTTCCCAATCGTTGAACCCGTCCTTGCGCAGGTTGCGCTCGCCGTTCGGGGAAAAAATCCTGAGATTATAGGCCGTTCCGGCATCTGCATTGAACTGCCCCGGGGCCACGCCGGGATATTCTATAATCGTCGTATTGGTGCCCGACAGGATATAGCTGCCGCTGTCGGTGGGGAACACGCTGGGATCGCGCAACCAGGTCTTGCCGCTGCCTTTCCAGACCACCGGCGCGACCTCCTGCGCCAGCACCCCGCCCGCCGGCCAGCACAGCGCAAGGCCGATGACGAGCGCCGCGGCAACCGATGATTTCCCCCTGAACGACGCCATGCTCCAACCCTCTGGCTGCTTCCGGACCGGCCCCAGTATGCCCTGCCTGCACGCAGGATGGAACGCGCAATCAAAGCCGCCCCCAGAACTCCGGCCGGGGCTTTGCTCGGGGCTCTGATCGGGGCTCCGGCAGGGCCTCCGGTGGGGGCGCCCGGGGGGCACTCCGGGCACAGGAAATTCATCCCGAATCCGCAGCGGTTTCGCCCCGGACTCGCTGCGGACTCGCAGCGAATCCCCCCCACCAGCGATGCCCGGAGCCTGGCTCAGCCCCCGAATCTGTCCCATAAGCCGCTTTGAAACCGCCACAATTACGGGCAAGCCGCTCAGACGCGCCGCGCGCTGCAGTGCAGAGAGCCGGCAAACCCGGTGAGAACTGCCGGAAACATGACCAAATGATTAAGAAAGGCGCACAAAACCACGCCGCGCGCCCGATTGGTTCGAATTTTCACTTTCACATGGCGCTAACACCGGTTAACTTGTAGCTACGTTTTAGTGAATTTGCCGCTGGGCAGATTCTATCGTGCGGACAACTATGGTTTATCGGCCCAGCAGAAAGGGATCGAACAATGAAACTGAGCACCCTCTTCAAAGGCCTCGCGGTCGCGGCCTCTGTCGCGGTCCTGGGCACCAGCGCTTCGGCAATCTCGTCGACCGGCTCCGGCTTTACCACGCCGACCACAGGGACCTTCCTTGACACCGGCGCGACCTCGGCCACCATCGACTTCAGCTGGTCTGGCCTTGACGGCACCGGCACCGCGGCTGCCGGCTACTTCGACTTCACCGTGGCGAACTTCACGCAGCTGAACTTCAACTCGTATGCGCCCACCGGGACCGTCAACCAGTTCTCGGGTCTGTCGCTCATCGACACCACCAGCGGTTCGTCGATCGTGATCAGCGCCGCCTCCGAAGGTGCCGGCTGCTACAGCGCCCCGCTGGCCGCCATCGTGGGGTCCTGTAACCGCATCACCGACACCACGACCACTGGTCTGGTGAAGCCGGCGATCACCCCGGGCAAGAGCATCTACGTGTTTGCTCCGGGCTCCTACCGGATCGGCATCTACGAAACCTATCTGCCGACCTCGGGCAGCGCCCAGTTCGAGCTTGAGGTTCTGCCGGTTCCCGCCGCTGGCCTGCTGCTCGCCGGTGCCATGGGTGGCCTGGCCCTGCGCAGCCGTCGCAAGAAAAAAGCCTGATCTCTCAGGTCTGACCCACGACCCTCGGGTCGTGGGTATCCCCGAACAGAAGCCCGCGCGCCAGCGCGGGTTTTTTCGTTTTGGCAAGTGGCTGTTGAAACCATGGTGCCAGATCCAGATCATGACATTGCACCGTCCGGGCGGCGCGGGCTGACCCCCGGCCCCCAAGCGCACGCCCAAACCTGCCCTGACCTGACATCCTCCAGGCGCCGTACTCCGTAAGCGCCCCTGTTTCGCTGCGCGCCCCGGAAGGGCCCCGGAATGCTCAGCCGCGTGTGGTGAGCCAGGCGGTCAGGGCCGCCTCGAACTCTCCGGTCGCGCCCGGTCCTTCCAGAACCAGCCGGTCCGGTCCAAGGCGCCGAAGCCGCACGCCGGTCTGGCCGGTGA
>CAYGKI010000306.1:0-4159 GCA_964350235.1 uncultured Gemmatimonadaceae bacterium
AGGGCGCAGACCGAGGCTTCGCTGGACGCCGAGACGGACCTCCTTCTCGAATGGTCGCGCATCGGGCTGGACGACGGTCGACCGCGCACCGCCTACGAGCTGGCCGCGCAGAGCGCGCAGGTGCGCAGCTCCACGTCACGCGACGTGATCCTGGCCGTTCGCGACCTCCAGGCGGAGGCGCTGGAGCGCGGCACCGTGGTGGTGGCGGTCCCGCCCCTCACCGCGCGTCCCGGAGTTCGTGATTATCTGGGCCCGGAGTTCGAGATCCAGCTGGACGACGACCTGGTCCTGGATCACTGGACGAACCCGCCGCCCTTCGTGAGGATGGCCGATCACACCGCCATGCGCAGCGAGTTGCGTGGGCTCCTGCGCGGCGTGCCGCAGACCCCCATGCTGGTGGGCCGCGTCCTGGAGCTCGTCGGGGCGGACCTGGCGGCCATGATCGAGCTGTCGGACATCGAGGTGCTGGAGGAGGAAGTGGAGCGCACGTCCCGCGCCTCACGCCTGCGGGACGGCTCCACGGGCCCCAGCCGTGAGCCGCGCCCCACGAGCTACGACGTGGTGGAGGGGACCATGGTGTACCGCGTCATGGCGGACGTGGTGCTGGTGGACCACGAGGGAAGGGAAGTCACGCGATTCCGGGCGGAGGGCCGAAGCTCGGGACCCTTCCGTCGCGGGGAGTTCGAGGGGAATCACGAGCGGCTGGAGCTGTCGGAGGCCGAAGCCGCCCTCTTCGATCCGGCCGTTCTGGGCGAGCAGGTGGCGAGAATCGAGGCCGCCCTCATGGAGGAGGTGGCGGTGGCCATCGCCGCGGGTACCTACGACACCGTCATGGAGCGGATCCCCTGACAAGCCCGGCCGGCCCCGATCAATAGAGGGCGCGGCACCGCCCACAGGCACCGGCGTGCTCGTATCGCGCTTCCCTAGCGGAGGAGCTCCGGCGCTTCGGGGTGCGGGCGGTACAGCACCGCGATACGTCCGATGGTCTGGACGGTCTGGGCGTTCGCCAGCCCCGCGGCGACCTGAGCAGCCACGTCGCGGATGGAGGACGGAGCCGATTCCAGTGCCCTGATCTTCAGGATCTCCCGGGTGTTGAACGCCTCGCGCACGGATTCCAGGACGGCATCCGTGACGCCGTCGGTCCCGACCGTCACCACCGGCTTCAGGTGGTGGGCGTGTCGGCGCAGCTCCGCTCTCTGCTTGGAGGTCAGCACGGTCATGCCGGGCGTCCGCGGCTCAGGCGCGGGGCGCGCAGGCGCACCCGGCCCCACATCCGCCCATCGACGGACCCGAGTCGCCCTGGCCGGCCAGCGGCACCGGAGCGCTCATCAGCCGCTCGATGGGGGTCTCGGCGGGTGTGGCCCCGGGATCGACGCCCGCCCGCTCGGCCAGGGCGCCCCAGGTCTCGACTCGCTCGCTCATCCCGTGCCGGACCTCCAGGGTCCGGCCGTTGGCACGACAGTGATACTCGTAGTACGGCATGGTGTGTGGTGCCTCGTCCAGAGGGTGCATCGGTTCCGCCGACCCTGATAGCCCTCCGAAGCCGTCCTGGTTCCAGAGGGCGGTCCATCCCCGACGAGGTGTGGTGGACGTGTATCGAACGTGTGGTGATGGTGCAACGATGCAACGAGGCGGGCGGCGGGCACCGAGGTGGCCTCGATTCGCGAGATGCCCGCAACCGCGCGCTCTTTCCGGGCTTCGGCACCTGAGCCGCCGCCCGGCACGCGGGTTGCATTCCCATCGGTCGAAGTCCAACGCACACGATTCGGAAACGCGAGAGGACCGGATGAAGAAGCTCACAGCCCAGATCGTACTTTGGTCGGTCTTTGCCCTCTTTCCCGCCATGGCTCAGGGGCAGTGGATCGACGACTACGAGGGCGTCCTCAACGGAGAGGAGTATCTGCGCTTCGAGGGCGTGGGCGATGCCGTCGTGTCCGATCGAGGCCTGACGGCCAGCGGTCAGCGCGTCTACGTGGGTCCGTACCGCGGCAGCTTCTCGGGCGTGACCTCGCCGAGCTTCAGCATCCTCTGCGTGGACTTCGTACACACGGCGGGCAGCCAGCAGGTGGCCGTCTCCGGCATCGGATCCGACGCCGGTGACATCCTCCCCACCACGCGCCTGAACGTCACCGGCATCTACCGGTCCCTGGCCTACTACGGATCGCTCTTCGATTCCTGGGACAATCTGGGGTACGGCACCGATCGCCGGACGGTGTGGACGGCGCTCCACTCGGCCATCTGGACCGTAGCGACGGGGTCGGACATCGGTGGCGCCACATACGCGCTTCGTGATCGGATTCTCGCCGACCACTCCGCCTCGGCGGCGGCCTACTCGGCGGACGGTTGGTACGTGCTCTCCGGGACCAACGGATACGATCGTCAGGAGATGCTCATCCGGACTCCGGCCAGCACCGTGCCCGAGCCGTCCACGTACCTGCTCATGGCGACCGGGCTGCTCTTCCTGGCCGTCTTCGGTCGCAAGCGCCTCAAGAACATCGAATCGGCATGATCCCCCCCCGCCACCGGTGACCCCCCTTTAACCGGTGCCGGCGAGCGGAGCGCGCGATCTTGCGCGCTCCGCTCACTTCTTTTCGGTTGCTTCCATGACAACGCGATCCATGCCTCGGTACTCGCCGTGGGCGACCCGCGCCCTCTATCTGTTCGCGGTCGTCCTCATCACCATCCCGATGTTGGACTTCCTGTCCAGCGTCATGCCTCCCCGTCCCGGAGAGCTGAGCTGGCGCTACGGCGCGTTCGGTCTCATGGCCGGTTACCTGCACACGCCCATGCTCGGCCTCACCCTGGCACTCGTCCTGGGTTGGGCACTCGAGCACCGATGGGTGCTCACGCTGGGTGGATGGATGGCCCTCCTCGGGGCCGTGGCGCTGTTCGGCGTCATGGGGATCTTCGCCCTGGACGTCCTCCAGATGCGCGGCATGCGGGCGGAGGAGGTGCAGACGGCCATTCTGGCGGGTGGTGTCCTCCAGGAGGTCAAGTACTTCACGGCTGCCGTGGTGCTCGGCTTGATGGGCTTCGGTGCCGTCAAGACTGCGGGGCGCGCGAAGAGGAGCCACTCGGCGCCGCGGGAAAAGCCTCAGATCGTCACGAGGTCCAAGGCCTCGACCTGATGCCGGCGGGGCGCCAAAGCGCCCCTCACCCGGACCCGCTCAAACCGCCCGATCACCAGAACGTCCAGGATCCCGTGGTCAGCACCCATGCGCCGAGCAGGGCGTTGGTCACCGCGTGGGCGAACACCGGAATCCACAAAGACCCGGTCCGCCGGTAGAGCCACGCGTAGCCCAACCCGGCGAGCAGACCGGCCAGCCACAAGTGGTGCTCGGTGGCGAAAAGGGCCGAGCTGACCAGGATCGGCATGGCTCCGACCGTCCGGGGGTCGACGTCCATGAAGCCGGGGCGCGCGAGCCACCGCATGATGAAGGAGCGCCAGAACAGCTCCTCCATGACGGGGACCACCAGCGCGGCGCCGAACAGCAGCACGCCGGCCAGGCCCACCAGGATCCGGCCCGAGTAGTCCCTGGGGTCGAAGCCCTCGGCCGTTCCCATGACCCAGGGCCCGAAGTCCAGCCGCACCCAGAGGAGGAAGACCCCCGTTCCGACGGCGGCGCCCAGGACCCAGTCGGAGAAGCCCGAAGGGGCGGACCCGGCGTGAAGCTCGCGGTACTCGGGCCACAGGTAGATCAGGGCCCCCAGAGGCAGGGCGATCTGAACCAGGTAGAGCCACCGGGCGTCCACGACATCCGGGAGGACCGACCGCAGTGCCGGTCCTCCCGCAAGAACCACCATGAAGAGCGCGAACGGGATCGCCCGAGCGGCGAGCCCCCGGTACCGTTCGGGAACAGGGAGCGGGCGGAGACGCGGCGTCAGAACACCGGCCTCCAGATGTAGGTGTCGGAGCGGGCCCAGGCCTCCTGGAAGCGCGCCAGCGCCCGGTCCGCCTCTGCCGTCTTGCCCTGACCCCTGAGCGCCGCCTCCAGGCCGAAGAGCGACCAGCCGTTGTTCGGGTGATCCACGAGCTCTGTCTCGAAGACCTCCTGGGCCTGGGCGTGGCGGCCCGCCTCGAGCAGCGCGTCCCCGAGCCAGTGGCGGATGGAGAAGTTCAGAGGCTCGGGCTCGTCGTACCCGATGGTGTCTTCCAGGT
>CAYGKI010000307.1:0-4110 GCA_964350235.1 uncultured Gemmatimonadaceae bacterium
ATGGTCGCCAGCGACGCCGCCAGGCCGATCTGGACGAGCCCCTGCCCACCCACGCCCTCGGCGACCGCGACGGGATCGTGGCCGGCGATGACGCTGGACACCCCGTCCATGCGCTCGTAGTCGTCCGCCCGGAGCGCTGCGGAGCAACCGGCCACCACGATGCGCACGTCCGGATCCTCGCGGCGGAGCCTACGGATGAAGCGCCGCGCCTCCGCGTCCGCCTGGTTGGTGACGGTACAGGTGTTCACCACCACCACATCGGCGCCGTCCCGGAGATCCGACGTCGTCGCGCCTCGGGCTTCCAGCTCCTGTCGCATCCGCTCGGTGTCGTATTGGTTGGCCTTGCAACCGAACGTGTGGTAATGGACGCGCATGGCGAAGTCTCCCGGTTGGGTGGCACCGAGGACGGGAAGGACCCGGGCCTCCCGCCCTCAGAAGCCGGAGACCCGGATGGCCGCGGTGGCTCGCCAGAACCGCTCGATGAGGGATCCCGCCGAGCGCTCTCCGCGCTCGAGGGCCAGATCCACCCCCGCCAACAGGATGCCGTTGGTCTCGTTGAAGGCGAAGCCGAGCCCGCCGGTGAACGCCCGCTCCGAAGCCGTCTCGGTGCCCACGCCGAAAGGCAGCCCCGAGTAGCGGTAACCCACGCGTAGAGGAGCGGTTCGACCGAGGAGGCGGAAATCGGAAAGCTCGAGCCCGACGCCGAATCCACTGGCATCCCCCACCGCCACCGAGGTGACCAGGTCGTCGGCCACGTCGGACCAATCGGCGTGGACCGCGCTCGCCACCAGCAGGAGCCCCGGCGCCAGAAGGGCGCTGCCGCCTACCCGCAGCTCCAACGGCAGGTCATAGGACCGGTCGCCTCCGTCGGTCCCGGACTGGGCAGTCGCCTCGAGGGCGCTGGACCATCGGACGCTCCCGGCGAAGCGCGCCACGCCCTGGAACTGAGCCGAGACACCGGCGGTCACCGAGGTGCCGCCATACCCCCACCGCCCGCGCGTGGAGAACGGCGCGGCACCGGGAAGGTCGACCTCCAGGGAATCGCGGGTGAGGGTCCGGGTGACCGAGCCCGTGTATCGTCCGATGGCCAGCCCGACGGCCACCGTGGAGCCCAGATTGCGCGCGTACCCCAGGGAGGCGGAAGACACCCCGCCGTCCTGGACGAACTGATCCACCACCGAGTAGGGCGCTCCACCCAACACCACGTCGACGGAGCGGCTGCTCTGGAAGCGCTGATCCAGCACCGAGGCGAACTGGACGGTGCTCATCCCCCCGAGAACGGGATAGGCCATGCCTAGGAGCGGGAAGCGGGTACCTCGGAAGGTCCCCTGCGCCGTACCGTCCTGCTCGGCCTCCACCCAGGCCGGCTGAGCCACCATGACGGCGCTGGCGAATCCGATCCCCGCCGCCGCCGCCGGGTCGACGGGAGAGATGGATCCCCCGAAGAGCCCGATCCCTACGCTTCCCATGGCCCGAGCCCGCCCGTCCGCGGATTCCATGGCTCGTCCCAGGCCGGACGAGTTGAAGACGGACTGGGCCTGGACGTGGGAGGGCGCGGCCAGCAGAGCCACCAGAACGAGGAGACGCCGAAGCTGAATCATGGGAGCTCCACCGAGGGTCCGACCGTGACCACCAACCGCAGAACCGGGGCGAATGCCGTGCCCGGCCCGTGGAAGGACGCGTAGGCGATGGAGCCCGGTTCGGAGGGAGTCAGAAGCGCGAGCGTGTTGGAATAGGGCAATCCCGTGGACGGGTCCGTCCCCGTGATCAGGTCGCGAACCAGCGTGGTGACGGGGAGCTCCACCTCGGAACCCACCCCCGAGGAGAACAGTGGGCCCGGCATGCGGACTCCCGTCCCCCCCACCAACGCCGCCCCGAGCGGCGCCTTGGGCAGAGCGTCCCGATTCAGAACGGGTCGGCCCTCCAGCCCCAGCGTATCCAAAGGAAGGAAGGCGCCCTCGGGATCACGCGTGGTGAGCACGAGCCCCGCATAGCTGATCTCACCCGGGTCGAGCGTGACCGGACATCCGACGGCGTCACAGAGCTCGGGAGGGCCGGTGAGCGTCGTGGGCACGGCCACGTCGAGCACCGTGCGCCACGAAGGGGCGCCCCCGACGCGGATGCCGTCCGCGGGAGCCTCCGCCGGAGGATCGTAGATGAAGGTCAGCTCGGGCCCCTGTACCGGGAGCTCGATGAGGGTGTCCGGGTTCACGCTGGGCCTCGCGACCAGCGTCAACCCCACCGAGCTGACGTGGACCCGGTGCCCGGCGGTGACCAGGTCCAGTCGCGCGCCAAGACCGCGGGCCTCCTCGTCATCCCAGGCCGCCACCTGGGCAGAGTCCAGCGCGAAGGCGACGGAATCGCCTCCCCCTATGGGTGTCCACGTGGCCGTGCCGACCGAGGAGACCGTCCCCCCACCGGGCACGCTCCAGGCGACCTGGTTCCCGATGGTGTCCACCGCCGACGTCCAGGACGCGGAGCGGCGGTGCCAAGCCTCTTGCATGAGCCCGAGGGTGAGCTCCACCGGATCGGAAGTGCTGCTCGCGATCCTACGGAACCGGGCCACGACCCGACCCGAGACGAAAGTCAGGTCCGTGTCCGTGACCGTGGTACCCGCGGAGTCGGCGACGGCGGCCGAGATCGGGTAGGCGCCGAAGCGAAGGAGGGATCGGGCGTTCAGTACCCCGGCGTATCCGTTGGCCACCACACCCGTGCCGAGACTCGACGGTGCGCCGTAGCCGCCCAGCACCTGCAGGTTGCTCCCGAACTCCTCCCAGGGGATGTCGATCTGGAGGGTCACCGGAGCACCCGGAAGGACCGACTCCCCGATGGAGGTCGGGGATTCCTCGCTGCACGCGGTCGCGCCCAGGGCGGCCACCAGGAGGAGAGCAGCGAACCGTGCTTCCACGCGCTTCTGCTTCGAACGTATCACGTAGCCTTCTCGTCTGATCGGGAGCGCCAGCCGGACGACGGCCCGAATCGTTCGGGCAACAGATCGTCCAACGACCATTCCACCGGTTGTCCACGCCCCTGGGAAACGACCCGCAACCCCGGAGCGAACTCGGAAAGTACTTGAAGGCACGCACCACATGGAGGGACGGCCTCGTCGGCCGTGCTGACCAGGGCCAGCGAGGCGAAGGTCCGTCGCCCCCCCGCCACGGCGGCGAACACCGCCACGCGCTCGGCGCACACCGTGAGGCCGTAGGAAGCGTTCTCCACGTTGCATCCCGTCCAGACCGTACCGTCACCGGCCAGAAGCGCCGCGCCCACGCTGAAGCCAGAGTAGGGCGCGTAGGCGGAAGCCATGGCCTTCCGAGCCTCGTCCAGCAGGTCTTCAACCCCCATCCATCCCCTCCCAGACCCTCGGTAGACGGGCCGTGAAGCCCGTCAAGATCTCGTACGAAATCGTGCCGGCCCGGGAAGCCACCTCGTCCAACGTGATCTCCTCGGACCCGTCGCCGCCCATCAGGGTCGCCACGTCGCCGACCCCTACCCCACCGGCGTCGGTGATGTTCACGACGGTGACGTCCATGGAGACGCGACCCACGATGGGAACCCGCCGCCCCCCGAGGATGGCGTGCCCGTTGTTCCCCAGCATCCTCGGCAAACCGTCGCCGTACCCCACTGCCAGCGTGGCCCACCGCTCGGGCCCTTCTGCTCGATGGGTGGCCCCGTACCCGACCGTGGCCCCCGGCGCCGCCTCCCGGACGTGGACCACCCGTGCCTTCAGCGACACCACCGGCTCCGGCGTGGGCGCTTCCGGCCCGCACCGCCCGCCGTACAGGAAGATTCCCGGCCTGACCAGATCCCCTGCCAGCTCCGGCGCGTGGAAAACGCCCGCGCTGTTGGATATGTGACGCTTCACCTCGCCCCCGTTCGATGCCGCCAGGGCCTCGGCCCACTCGTGGAAGCGCTCCACCTGCGTCCGCACGCTCGCCGCATCGTCCTCCGCCGAGTGCAGGTGCGTGAAGACGCCGGACAGTCGAACGCCACCGGTCAGCGATGCCCGGAACCGCGCGCGCCACTCGCTTCCCGAGGTCCAGTCCACGCCCGACCGTCCCATGCCGGTGTCCACGTCGAGGTGGACCTCGGCGACCCGCTCCAGGCGGG
>CAYGKI010000308.1:0-4096 GCA_964350235.1 uncultured Gemmatimonadaceae bacterium
TCATCAACGATGTGAATGCATCCTCGTCGTCGTCGTCGTCATCGTCGTCGTCGTCATCGTCGTCGTCGGAGTTCAGGATGGCGACGTAGTCACCCTCGCTGAGCGCCACGGCTCGGTTGATGGCCTCGTGAGCCCCCCGGTTCTGCTGCCCGAAGACCCGCAGCGGAGTCCAGTGGTGCGCCTCGATCACCTCCAGGGAGCCGTCGGTCGAGCCGTCGTCCACCACCACCACGTCACCAGCGGCCAGGGTCTGGGCCCGCACGCCGTCCAACGCGGCACCGATGAACCGCTCATGGTTGTAGGAGGGGATCACCACGGAGACCACGGCTCTGTGTCGGGGCCATCCACCGGTCCCGCCGGCTCTCCGGGTAGGGGCCGTTGCCCCGGCCTCGCCTTCGGCGACCCCGGTCCGAACGGCCCCTACCAGCGCGCCCAGATCCCCGATCCTGCGCGCCCAGGAGTTGGCGTCGGAGAAGCTCCGCATGGCGGCACGCTCCCCGCTGGACAGCGAGGTCCGACCCACGCGAGCCACCGCGTCCACGAAGGACTGGCCTGGCGGCACCATGGTGACCCCGGGAATGCCCTGGAGGGGATCGAGCTCGGGTGCGACCACGGGGAGGCCCATGGCCACGAACTCGTAGATCTTGAGGGGACTCGTGGCTTGGGTCACCTCGTCGCGAGCCCAGGGGAGCACGGCCAGGTCCGCATGGGCAAGGTAGGGCGGGAGATCGACCTGCGGCTTGAGTCCCAGAAAATGGCAGTTCTCCGGCAGGGACGCCCCCTCGTCACGGTGGTCGCCGACGAAGACGAACGCGGTCTGGGGATGCGCCGAGGCCACGGCGCGCAGGAGCGCCCAGTCGAACCATCCACCCCAGAGCGCTCCCACGTACAGAGCGACGCGCCCCGGAGGCAGGTCGGCGGGACGAGGGTGCTGGTGATCCGGATCGAAGACCCGGCTGTTGTAGGCGTTGGGAACGAGGTGCACCTGGCGCTCGGCCATGCGCTCGAGCCGACGCACGAGCTCGGGGGCCGAGGCCACGACCAGGTCGGCGTCGCGGGCCACCGTCCGCTCCACTTCGTGCCGGTACCAGCCCCGACCCAGCTCCGAGTCCCAGCGGTCCACGCAGTCGTAGACGGTGATGGCCCCGGTGTCCGTCGCGCGCTGGAGGACCGGAAGCCAGGCTCGGACGGGCACCTGGGTGATGACCGAGGACACGCCGCGATCCCAGAGCAGAGCGCGCGCGGAGGCCCCGGCGGGACCGGTGAAGGATTTGAGCGAAGCCTCCACCAGCCTCGGCCGGTGGAACCGGAGCCCGAGATCCACGGTCTCGGTCACCCTGCCGTGGCTCACGAAGATCACGCAGTACCCGGACTCGAGGAGCTCCAGGGCCATCTGGGCGCTCCGCTGGCCGCCTCCCGTATCGTGCATAGGGTTGGCGGACAGCAGCAGCACCGTGCCCGGCGCGCCTTCCGTGGCTTCGTCGACCCTCTCCCTGAGGCTCCTCACCAGCCCGAGGCTCCGTCCTCCGCCGGCGGGCGGACGGTCAGGCCGGGGTACGGGAAGGGCGCGAGCATGGAGGGCCTGGGTGGAGTGCGCGTGGGGACTCAGGGGGCGGGGTCAAAGATGGGCGCCCCGCCTCCATGCCTCCAGGGTTCCTCTCGGAGGAGGTGCGACGCGGCCCGCGTGCCGCCGGTCAGAGATCCAGCTCGTACGCCTTGATCTTGTTGATGAGCGTCGCTCTGGCGATCCCCAGGTCCTTGGCCGCCCGGGTACGGTTTCCCTCGTGGTGCACCAACATTCGCTCGATGTGCCGGCGCTCCACTTCCCGCATGGGCTCGGGCCTGAATCCGGATCGGCGGCCGGCGCCCGTGCCTCGTCTCAGCTCCGAGGGCAGGTGGTCCACGCCGATCTCGTCGGCGTCGCCTCCGAAGATGAGCGCCCGCTCGAGCACGTTCTTCATCTCCCGGATGTTCCCCGGCCAGCCGTGGTCCACGAGCAGACCCAGGGCATCGTCGGAGATGGCGGCCGGGCCCCGCCCCACCTCTCGACGGAGCTCGACCAGCAACCCCTGGAGCAGGGCCAGCCGGTCCTCCACCGCACGCTCACGGACCGCCGGCAGGTGGAGGGGCGTGACGCTCAGACGGTAGTACAGATCCTCGCGGAAGGAGCCCGATTCCAGGGCTCGATCCAGGTCCTGATGGGTCGCCGCCACGAGTCGGGCGTCCACGGTGATCTCGCGGGTCCCGCCGAGGCGGCGGAACGTCTTGGTCTCCAGCACCTTGAGGAGCTTGGGCTGCAGCTCCAGCGCCAGGTCCCCCACCTCGTCCAGGAAGAGCACCCCCGTATGAGCGGCCTCGAAGAGCCCCTCCCGACGATCCTTCGCGTCGGTGTAGGCGCCTTTCTCGTGGCCGAAGAGCTCGGAGTCCAGGAAGGTGGCGTTGAGGCCCGCGCAGTTCACCTCCATGAACGGTCGATCGCGTCGACGGCTCAAGCCGTGCAGGGTCCGGGCCACCCATCCCTTGCCCGTCCCGCTCTCGCCGGTGAGGAGCACGGTGGTTCGGTCGCTCTCCGCGAGCAGTCGGATCTGCTGGGCCAGATCGGTCATGAGCGGGGAGACACCGAGGCCGTCGAGGCTGGAGGTCCCGGATCCGGCTCTGGCCTTCAACGCCGCGTTCTCGCGCTTCAAGCGGGTCTTCTCGGCCGCCCGCCCCACCACCGCGCCGAGGTGGGCCAGCTCCACGGGCTTGGTCAGGAAATTCTCCGCGCCGAGACGCATGCTCCGCACGGCGGTATCGATGTCGCCGGTCCCCGTGAGCATGATGACGCACGCCCCTCGCTCCCTGAGCCGCTCGAGGACCTCGAGTCCATGGAGGTCCGGGAGGTCCAGGTCGAGGACGACCACGTCGGGCCTATGACGCTCGAACGCCTCCACGCCGTCCATCCCGCGGGCTTCCGACACGACCTCGTAGTCCAACCCCTGGAGGTAGCGACCCAGAGATCTGAGGACGGACGGGTCGTCGTCCACCAGGAGGACCGTGCCGCTCATCGGTGGCCCTCGGGCGCGTCGGGCCGGGGAACGAGCCGGAGCTCCAGTGGCGCCACGGGACCGGTGCCATCGTCGACGCGGATCTCCACGGAAACGGGGCCTCCGTCCTGGGCCCACCCGGAGCCCTGCAGGGCCTCGGGTCCGATACGCAGCTCGTACCTTCCGGGAGGTATGCCGCTCTCGTAGAAGGTCCCGTCGGAGAAGGTGCGGATGGGGCGTACCACGCCGGTGGCCGTCTCCACCAGCTCCAGGTCGACGTGACCGACCCCAACGGGGGTACCGGACTCGGAGGGTCGCACCACGCTGCCCGTGATCTCACGCGACGGCGTCAGCGCCACGTCCAGGCGTCCATAGGACGACGGAGGGGCCACCACCCGAATGGCCTTCTCCACCGGGACCAGCCGAGGATCGGGGATCGAGGTGGAGTCCGTCCACACCAACAGGGGCTCGTAGGGCACCAGGTCCCAGAGCGTGTGACGCCCATTCTGATCTGTGGTCACCGTCTTGCCTCCCACCACGAGCCGGACGCCCGGGACGCCCGGCTCGTCCGGATCGCGCTCGCCGTCGCCGTCCGTGTCCACGAAGACGTAACCCGCCAGCCCGCCCCGCTCCAGCCCCGGCCGGGCACGTACACCCAGATCACCCAGCGCCTCGTTCCACTGCACGGTACCTCGGGTCACCTGCATGACACGCGCCCGCTCGCCTTCGGGGGCGAAGAGCTGGGTGACCGAGCGGAACGGGTCCAGATCGGCGGACACCGACAGGCTGAGGCTGCTTCCGAAGCCGCGGCGCCACCCGGCGCCCATCTCCACCCGCGCCGTGGACGTGGCCTGATACGCCACGCGACCATCCAGGCGGTGGACGGCGTCCAGGCCCATCCCCTCCAGCTCGGCCCGGACCCAGAGCGGTCTGCGTCCCCAGAGCGCCAGGTGGGTCATGCCGGTGATGAAGGGATAGGAAGACACACGCCGCTCACCGATCGCCGGATCGTCCACCTCCCGCCGGAGGCCCAGCTCCGCCCCGAGCCGTCCGGATTGGATGGAGGTGGA
>CAYGKI010000309.1:0-4080 GCA_964350235.1 uncultured Gemmatimonadaceae bacterium
AGCCAGGACCGGCGCGGTGACCGTCACGTCCACGGGCGGCCCGTCCGATTCCACGCGCCCGGGCTCGCCGGAGCCACATGCCACGGCGCTCAGCGAGAGCGCCAACAAGGTCAGCTTGGTCTTCATCGGTTCACTCCTTCGGGGTAGACGGCGTCCAGCTCGGGATCGTCCAGCAGGAGTAGCCGCGCGGTGGCGATACGGTGTTCGAGCCTGGCGTGGACCGCGGCGGCGCTCTGTCGCACCGCCGTGGCCTCCGCGGCAAGGAGCTCGGCAGTCGTGGAGAGTCCCTCTTCGTAGCGGAGCCGCATGAGGCGGGCGGCCTCCTCGGCGGCGGCGGCGGCCGCTTCCGCGGACAGGGCGGCACGGCGCCGGGACTCGGCTCCGCGCCGCGCCTCGC
Organism: uncultured Gemmatimonadaceae bacterium; assembly: GCA_964350235.1. Lineage (GTDB taxonomy): Bacteria > Gemmatimonadota > Gemmatimonadetes > Longimicrobiales > Gaopeijiaceae > JAWLHJ01. The sequence continues at coordinate 398 of CAYGKI010000309.1, forward strand.
TCAAGGCGGCGCGGGCCTCCCTCAGCCGCTGCTCGTGCTCAGCGGTGACCGCGTCCAGCTCGGCTCGCGCCGCCGCGCTGCGGGCACCCACCTCGAAGCCGGTGAACAGGGGGAGGCTGACCCGGAGTCCCAGGGTCCATGAGTCGCCGCGGGCGTCGAACGCCTCGTCGGTGTGGGCCTCCCAGCGGCCGAAGGCCTGCACCGAGGGAAGCCTGGAGCGGCTCGCCTGACGCACCTGCTCGGAGGCCGCGTCGACCATGGCCTGCGAGGCGCGCAGGTCGGACCTGCCCTCTCCCATGGTGGAAAGCGTCGGCGCGTCCGCCAGAGAGAGCGCGTCGGTCTCGGGCACCGGCAGCACGCCCGCCGGCAGCCCCATGGCGAGGGCGAGCCGTCCACGGGCGTCCGCGACGCCCTGCTCGGCGACGATGGTCCTGGCCATGGCGTCCTGGAGGGCGGCGCGGGCGGCCAGGACGTCCGCCTCGGTGACCACACCTTCCTCGGCGTGACGCTCCGTTCGCTCGAGGTTGGCCTCGGCGGCCGTCAGGGCGGAGCGCGTGGCGTCGAGCAGAATCTCGGCCCCGGCAGCCTCCACGTAGCGCACCTCCGCCTGGAAGCCCGCCATGCGCTCGGCCCATCGGGCGCCCATGTCGGCGGCCGTGGCCCGCGCCCGCGCCGCGGACACCGCCGCGTCACGAGAGAAGTCCAGTGGCGTCCACCCCACGGCCAGAGCACCGTCCAGGTCGGTAAGGGCATCCGGCGCATTCAGCAGGTCGGGATCGAAGTCCGCTTCCGTGAACCTGCCCTGACGGAGGCGACCTCCGAAGGCGGCCACGGGGTCGGTGGAGGTCAGCACGCCGGCCTCCGCCGCGAGCACCGGCCAACGGCTCGCGCCCTCGGCCCGCGCCTGACTCGAGGCCGCCGACGCGCGGCTTCGCGCCGCCAGCACCGACGGGTGCTCCTCTCTGGCCTGCGCTACCGCGTCCTCCAGACGCACCGGCACCAGCTCCTGGCCGGCGACCGGGCCAGCAGTGACCAGCAAGGCTGCGAAGACCAATATGGTCATAGAGATATTCATATAAGTATATGTCCTGTCCATGGAGGAGTTGCTCCAGCCACTCAACACGCCGACTCCCGGACGCACGCCAGGACCTTGAGCGCGCGGTCGTCGCCGATTCGGTAGATCACGTGCACCCCGTCCTTTCGCGATGCCACGATGCCCTTGTCGCGCATGGTGGTCAGATGCTGCGATGCCACGGCCTGCTCGATCTCCAGCGCCTCGTGCACCTCGGTCACCGTCGCCTCGTCCTTCCGCTCCAGGAGGTCGAGAATCCGGAGCCGGAGCGGGTGTCCCAGACACTTGAGGACTCTGGCGGTGTTCTCCACGTCACGATGCTCCAGCAGCGCTCGATCCAGGGTATCCATCCGCACCTCCGATGATGTGAGTATAGGTATATATAGATATTCATATGTTATGTCAACGGATCTCCGTGGGCGAGGCTTTCGAGTGGTGGGCCGGGGAGACGGAAGTCCGGCTCGCGCGGGTCAGTTCGACCGTGTCCGCCTGGACATCTCGTCGAGGAGTTGCCGCTCCTCCGCGGTCAGCGCGGACATTCCCTCGGCGGAGATCTTGTCCAGCACCGCGTCCACCCGGTCGAGGAGCTGAACATCCTCCTCCGAGCGGCGCCCCCGGCGACGACGGGGCGAGGGCGTGCCGTCGTCCTCGTCCCGGGGCACGATGGCCATTCGCCGAGACGGGCCCACCGCCTTCTTAAGGCGCTCCACCTGCTGCTTGGGACGCCAATCCGCCTTGAGATAGAAGAAGCCCGCGGCGAGTCCGCCCAGATGGGCGAAGTGCGCGACTCCGTCGCTGGATCCCTGCACCGCGCTCAGCAGGCTCACCACGAAGAGGAACCCGACCAGGTACTTGGCCTGCACCGGGAAGATGCCCCAAACGTAGATGGGCACGTTCGGCCAGTTCATGGCGAAGGCCAGCATGACGCCGTATACGGCCGCCGATGCACCCACGACCCAGGCGGGAAGGAACAGGTAGCTCAGCGCCACGCCCCCCAGACCACAGATCACGTAGAACTTCAGGAACTCACGCTCCCCCCACCGTGCTTCGAGCGGCGGCCCGAAGAAGAAGAGGACGAGCATGTTCACGGCGAGATGCATCAGGCTGCCGTGAAGGAACATGTACGTGAACGGGCCCCAGGGTCGGAGCACGACGCGCGTCGGCTGGAACGCGAACCACTCGAAGACGAAGTCCTGTCCGATGACGAGCATGGCGAAGAACACGACCACATTGGCGACCAGGAGGCGCTTCACCATCGGTGTGAGGCCGAAGCCCCCACCGAAGCCGTTGAACGCGTGCGCCATTCCTCTCATCGACTGCCAAGACCTCACTCGGATCCCTTGAAGGCAGGGAGACGCTTCCGGACCTCCCTGGAGGACTCTATCGAACCCCCGGTGGGGAGTCAGGTTCCTGGCCCGGGCCGGCTCCGGCTCCAGCGACCCTTCCGCGCCGCCGCGCCAGCGCCACCAGAGCGTCGCAGAGCTCGGGGAAGGACACGCCCGCCGCCTTGGCGGCCTTGGGGAGGAGGCTGTTGGCAGTCATCCCCGGAAGCGCGTTGGCCTCGAGACACCACGGGTTCCCCTCCCGGTCCACGATGAAGTCCACACGGGAGTAGTCCCTCATCCGTAACGTGCGATGGACCTGCAGGGCGAGCGCTCGCAAGCGCCGGTCCCAGGCTTCCGGGATGTCCGCGGGAAAGATCTCCTCCGCCATCCCGGGTTGGTACTTGCACTCGTAGTCGAAGAGCTCGTTCCTGGGAATGATCTCCCCGACGGGAAACGCCCGGTCTCCCACCACACCCACGGTGAGCTCCCTTCCTTCGTGGTATCGCTCGAAGAGCACCACGTCGCCCCAGCGCCGGCTCTCCGACAGGGCCGCTTCCAGCTCGTTCCCGTCGTGGGCCAGGACGAGACGCAGCGACGAGCCGCCGCCGGACGCTTTCACCACCACGGGCAACCCCAGTCGCTCCACCACGACCTCGGCGGAGATGGGGGGATCTTCCGGGCGCACGGCGAGCCAATCCGGCGTGGGCACGCCAGCCTCCCGGAGGAGCCTCTTGGTCACTTCCTTGTCCATGGCCAGAGAGCAACCCAGGCGATCGCTCCCGGTGTAGACGACGCCCGCGACGTCGAGCAGGGACTGGACGGTGCCATCTTCCCCCCGCCCACCGTGCAGGGCGAGGAAGAACACGTCCGTATCCACCAGCGCCGGGTCCTCCGTGAGTCGGACCGTGGCGCGCTCGTCCATCCAGGCCAGCTCTTCCGAGGAGGGGGGGAGGGCGGCCACACCCCGCTCTCTGAGCGCCTGCTCCCGGTCCGGGGACAGCACCCCGGTAACGGTGTCCACGGCCACCACCTGGTGACCGCGCTGCCGGAGGGCGGCGGCGACCTCCACGCCGGACGAGAGCGACACCTCCCGCTCGTCGGAGGTCCCCCCCATGAGGACGGCGACCTTCATCCCATCAACGCCCGGACGACGTCGTACCGCGTGATGATGCCGGCGATGGCCCCGTTCTCGCGGACCAGACAGGCGGGGTTGTCCCGCGTCAGCAGGCTTCTCAGCTCGTCCGAGTCGTCGTGGCTGTCCACGACGGGAAAGGGCGGTCCCATGA
>CAYGKI010000310.1:0-4078 GCA_964350235.1 uncultured Gemmatimonadaceae bacterium
TCAGACCTTCGAGGTGAACGAGCGCACGGTCACGGTGGTGGGTGTGCTGGAGCCCGGCTTCCGCGGCTTGGCGCTCGCCACCGAGCTCTGGGCGCCCATGGCCATGATCGGGCTGGTGGGCTCGGTGGAGCTCCTGGAGTCCCGCACGACGCGCTTCCTTCCGGTGGTGGGCCGACTGGCGCCGGGCGTGACGCCGGAGGAGGCCGAGGCCGAGCTGGACGGCATCGCCCTGGAGCTCCAGCGCCTCTACCCAGATGAGCACCAGGATCGGTTCGCCGCGGTGCAGCCCGTCCGCGAGGGGTACCTGGGCCAGACGGGAGACATCCTCTGGGTGCTCTTCGGCGCCGGCGGGCTGCTCCTGCTGGTGGCGTCGGCCAACGTGGCGAACCTGTTGCTGGCCCGGGCCCACGCCCGCGGTACCGAGTGGTCCGTGAGACGGGCCCTGGGCGCCAGCGACGGTAGGCTCTCCGGACAGCTGGTCGCCGAGAGCCTGGTGCTGGCTGCCCTGGGCGGGGTGGCGGGCGTTGCGATGGCGGGATGGGGACTCCGCGTCCTCGCCGAGCGCGTGCCGGAAGGCGTGCTTCCGGGATACGCCGCGCCCGAGCTCAGCGTGAGGGCCTTCCTGTTCACCCTGGGCGTGCTGGTTCTGGTGGGCCTGGCCGCGGGGTTGGCGCCGGCGGTGTGGACGGCCAGAGGCGACCTGACCCAGGGACTCCGTGCCGGTCGCGGCTCGGCTTCCGGCGGCCGTGCCCAGCGCGTGTTCGTCGTCACCCAGGTGGGGCTGGCGCTCCTTCTTCTGGTGGGCGCCGGCCTCCTCACACGCAGCTTCCGCGCCCAGCTCGCCGTGGATCCCGGGCTGGAGATGGAGGGCGTCCACGTCTTCCGGGTGCAGCCGTCGGCCACGCGCTACCCGGACGCGGCGTCGCTGAGGAGCTACGCCGATGAGGTGCTCCGCCGCGTGGAGTCGGTGCCCGGCGTGTCCGGCGTGGCCGTGTCGTCGGACTTCCCGTTCCGCGGGCGGACCAGCGGCTCGTACGTCGCGCGCCAGGAAGATCCGGAGACCCTCATCCGCTACCACCGCCATTCCGTCTCGCCGGGATACTTCGAGAACCTGGGCGTGGCGCTCGTGGAAGGCCGGTTCCTCCAGGCCTCGGACGACGAGCGGGCCGCCGGGGTGGCGGTGGTCACCCGGGCCTTCGTGGACCGCGTCTTCCCTGGGGAGACGTCGGGGGTGGGACGGTCGTTCTGGATCGGCAACCCGTCGAACCCGGAGAACCTGGCCGAGATCGTCGGCGTGGTGGAGAACGTTCGGTACCGGGATCTCACCCAGGACATGATGGCGGAGGCCAACAGTCCCGACGTCTTCTTCTCCCTCCGGCAGGTACCCAGTCGGACCATGGAGGTCTCGTACTTGGCTGAAGGCCAACCGGGCTCGGCGCAGCAGGCCGTCCGTGACGCCATGAGGACGCTGGACCCCGACGTCCCGGTGTTCGCCGAGGCCACCCTCCGGGAAGCCTATCTGCAGCAGACCGCCACGCCACGCTTCGCGGCGCTGCTCATGAGCCTCTTCAGCGCGCTGGCCCTGACCCTGGCCTGCGTGGGGATCTACGGCGTGCTGGCCTTCTCGGTAGGGCGGCGCACCCGGGAGATCGCCGTGCGTAGGGCTCTGGGGGCCAGGGCCCGGGACGTGGCGGGGTCGGTGGTGTGGCAGGGCGTCCGCATGGCCGGTGTCGGGGCGCTGGTGGGAGGGGGCTCTGCCCTCCTCGCGTCCCGCGTACTGGACGAGCTCCTGTTCCAGGTGGAGCCCACCGATCCCGTGGCCTTCGGCTGGGCCGCCGGCGCCATTCTGGCGGTAGCGGCCCTGGCCGCGGCGGTTCCGGCGTGGCGGGCGGCCCGGCGCCCGCCGGCGGAGGCGCTCGCCGGGGAGTGAGGGGGGCGATGTGCCCCGAGACCCGTCCCGGATGCCCGGCCCCGTGGGCGGGCCCGAGCCTCCGCTCAAGAACACCGTGGCGCCGGCTGGCTGACCCAGCCGGCGCCCCATAGATTCCCGCCCCGTTCCCGCGGGGCTTCCGGCTTCTCCATGTCGGCGGCGTCCCGCGCCCCTCCCGAAGGAGAAGCACCAACTTGAATCGAATCCTGGTCACGGGAGCCGGAGGTCAGATCGGCTCCTGGCTGGTCCCTCGGCTCCGGTCCCTCTACGGCGACGCGAACGTCCTCGCCACGGACGTGCGGGTTCCGGAGGGTGAGATGGTCGAAGAAGGCCCTTTCCAGGTGCTGGACGCCACCCATGCCCAGTCGGTGGGCCAGGCCGTCATGCGGCACGAGGCCGACACGGTCTTCCACCTCGCGGCCATCCTCTCCGCCGTGGGCGAGCGAGACCCCCGGTTGGCCTGGCACGTCAACATGGCGAGCCTCGAAGCGGTCCTGGAGGTGGCGCGGGAGCAGGGGTGCGCGGTCTTCACGCCCAGCTCCATCGGGGTGTTCGGTCCGGACACGCCCAAGAATCCGACGCCCCAGGACACGGTCATGCGGCCGGCCACCATGTACGGGATCACGAAGGTCGCCGGCGAGCTCCTCTGCGACTACTACCACGCGCGATACGGCGTGGACACCCGCGGCGTGCGCTTTCCCGGCCTCATCTCGTACGGCGCGCCTCCGGGAGGCGGAACCACCGATTGGGCGGTGGACATCTTCTATCAGGCCGTGGAGAAGGGGCGCTACTCGTGCTTCCTGGGGCCGGAGGCTCAGCTGGACATGATGTACATGCCCGACGCGGTGCGCGCCATCATCGAGGTGATGGAAGCGGACCCGGCCCGACTGAAGCACAGGAACGCCTTCAATGTCACGGCCATGCAGCTGACGCCTTCCAGCTTGGCGGCGGAGATCCGGAAGCACATCCCGGGATTCGAGATCGGCTACGAGGTCGATCCGGTCCGTCAGGCCATCGCGGATTCGTGGCCCGACCGCATCGACGACTCGGCGGCCCGCGCGGAATGGGATTGGCGCCCCGAGTTCGACATGCAGGGCATGACCGCGGATATGTTGAAGCACCTGGGCGCGCGCTGAGCGCGGAGGTCATCGGCGCTTACGACGACGGCCAGCGTCGCGTGCGCGAGAAACGCCCGAGAAACACCAACGACGGACGGAGAATCACATGGCGGTGGATCGACTGAACGAAGCTCTGCGAACCCACGTCCACGGGCTCGAGGAGGCCGGCACGGCCAAGGGTGCCGAGACGGTGGTGGTGGGCGTGAGGCCCGCCTCGGGCGACCGGGGGCCGCGCTTCCTCCTCCAGGGTCAGGGTGACCGGGAGTTCATGCGCATGAACTCCAACTCCTACATGGGACTCGGACTCCATCCCGAGCTCATCGCCGCGGAAGAGCGGGCGTCCAGGAGCTTCGGCGTCGGACCCGGGGCGGTGCGGTTCATCTCCGGGACCTATCAGGCCCACGTGGACCTGGAAGACAAGCTGGCGGCGTTCCACGGGCGGGAGGCGGCCATGATCTTCTCGTCGGCCTACGCCACCGTGGTCTCCACCATCACGCCACTGGTCACCGAGGACACGGTCCTCATCTCCGACGAGCTGAACCACAACTGCATCATCAACGCCATGCGGCTCTCCCGGCCGCTGGGGAAGGCCATCTACCCGCACAACGACGTAGACGCGCTGGAGCGGGAGCTGGAGGCGTGGAAGGGGAAGGCACGCCGGGCCATCGTGGTCACCGACGGCATCTTCTCCATGCGGGGCGACCATGCGCCCCTGGACCGCATTCTGGACGCATGCGCCAGGCATGACGCCGGATACGAGGAGAACGTGGTTTCCGTGGTGGACGACTCCCATGGCGTGGGCGCGTTCGGGGCCACCGGCCGGGGGACCGAGGAGTACACGGGGAGCGGTCCCGCGGACGTCCTGGTCGGCACGCTGGGCAAGGCCTTCGGCGTGAACGGAGGATATGTGGCGGCGGCGGCGGACCTCATCCGCTTCCTACGCGAGTCTTCACCCATGTACATCTACTCCAATCCCCTCACCGTGGGCGAGGCCGCGGCCGCCCTGCGCGCGGTGGAGTACGTGGACAGT
>CAYGKI010000311.1:0-4069 GCA_964350235.1 uncultured Gemmatimonadaceae bacterium
TGGCCCGAATGGGGGTCACGTCGCCGGACACGGCCGATCCACCCGGACGAGGTGCTACTTCGAGCCAGAGGCTGCCTTCGGCGGTGTACTCCAACGGCGTGAACCGCCAGGCGGCCGCCGCGGCGCCCACGCCGACGACGGCGGCAGCCATGATCCACCATTTCTGCCGCAGCACGGCATGGAGGTACCGCCTGAGGTCGATGCCCCCCGGCTCCTCCGGCTCACCGAAGTACGCCATGGCGGAGGGATCCGGAACCTCAGCCGGCCCACCCATGCCAAGGGCGTTCGATGGACGCTCCCCGACGGTGGCGGGGAGGTCTTCGGACGTGTTGTGCTGCTCGTGGTTGTCGGCCATGAATGCCTTCGCAAGAGCGATGGTCGTGACGGGAACGCCGCTCGCGGCTCCACCCGGAAAGATCCGTGCGGAGCAAGCTCCACGCCACCGCTACAATCGCCGTGCTGATGGGTTCCCCGCCCCTCCCGAGTGTGGCGCGCGAAACACATGTGGCGGCGATGACGCACTTCGGATACACAAGCCCCTTGTATCCGCGCAACACTGCGCGAACATTGGTACCGTACCCTCCCGAAGGCAAACCCGTTCGCAAGGCCTCGATCCGCTCGATGCACTCACGACACACTGAACGTTCAGCCTCCCCTTCCGGACCCGACCTGGAACTGGTCGCGGTGGATCCGGAGGTTCGCGCGTCCATTGAGGTGTTCGTGGTGGACGACGAGCACTCCCTACGGGAGAGTTGCGCCTCGCTCCTGCGGAACCAGGGCTTCTCGGTGACGGTGAGCGGACGCGGTGACGACGCCCTCCGGATGGTCAAGAATCGCCGCTTCGACATCTGCCTGTTCGACCTCTACATGTCGCAGGCGTCCGGCATCGAGCTCCTCGAAGCCACCATGGAAGCGAATCCCGACTCCATCGTCATCGTCATGACGGGCAATCCCACGGTGGAGTCGAGTGTCGCCGCCCTCCGGTCGGGGGCCTGGGACTACCTTCCCAAGCCGTTCTCCGCCACCCACTTCGAGATCCTCGTAGGACGCGCGGCCCATGCCGTGGTCATCGCCCGGGAGAGCTCGAAGCCCGTCGAAGCCGAGCCGTCCGCCAGAGTCGCCTCGGGATCGGACAGCCACAGCGACCAGGTCCGCTTGTACGGCCAGAGCCCCGCGCTGAGGTCGGTGATCACCCTCGCCGAGAAGGTGGCCCGAACGGACGCCTCCGTGTTCATCACCGGTGAGAGCGGGACGGGCAAGGAGGTCATCGCCCAGTACATCCACCTGCACAGTCGGCGGCGGAGCCGGGAGATGGTCCCCGTAAACTGCGCGGCCATTCCCGGCGATCTCCTGGAATCGGAGATGTTCGGGCACGTGGAGGGCGCGTTCACGGGCGCGGTCCGCGAGAAGGAAGGCCTCCTGGAAGTAGCCAATGGCGGCACGCTCTTCCTCGACGAGCTCACCGAGCTCCCGCTCCCGACTCAGGCGAAACTCCTGAGAGTCTTGCAGGACGGGGTAGTCCGGCGCGTCGGATCCACGAAGACCAACGCCGTGGTGAACGTCCGCTTCATCGCGGCGACCAATCGGGACCCCATGCGGGCCATCGACGAGGGCTACCTGAGGAAGGACCTCCACTATCGGCTGCGTGTGGTGCCCATCCACATCCCACCGCTCCGAGAGCGCCCGGAGGACATCCCCGTTCTCGCCGAGCAGTTTCTCAAGGAGTTCTGGAAGCAGCACAGAGGCGAGGGAGAGGCGCCGGAGTTCTCCAAGGAGGCCATGGACGCGCTCCGCCGGGCCCCATGGAAGGGGAACGTGCGCGAGCTCCGGAACGTCATCGAGCACCTGGTGGTCCTCGCGGAGCCCGGCAGCGAGGTGGGCGCGGAGGATCTCGTGTTCATCGACGAGGAGCCGGGGTCCGACGGCGACGGCACCGCCCGTTTCGCCACGTCCATCATGAACATGGACTATCACTCGGCCAGGGAGCAGGTGCTCGCCCAGTTCGAGATGGACTATCTCACCAACGTGGTCCGGTCCTCCGGCGGAAACATCTCCGACGCCGCGAGACTCGCCGGCGTCGACCGGACGACGCTGTATCGCCTGATGGAGAAGCACGGCATGGAACGGGACAGCCTGCTCCGCTCCATCCACGAGGGCTCCTGGGGCTCGGGCGGATGACGTCTCGCTCCCCGACCCAGGCCGGCAACGGCTTCGAGCACGGGGACACCGTGGCCGAAGCCGCGGCCCAGCGTGTCGCGGCGCGCCTGCACGAGCACTTCCCCCAGGGGTCGAGCGAGGACTTCGAGTACCTGAGGCGTCGCCTGGCGACGCTCGTGGTGGGTGTGCGTCAGTCCGCGGACGGGGGGGGGCAGGCGGCGCACCCCGGCTACGCGTTCTCTCCGGCCGACGAGATCCTTCTCGACGCCCTGGAGACCGAGATGCTCGCGCTACCGGCTTCCGTAGCCGATCCGGCGGCCGTCCTGAGAAGCCTCCGCGCTCTGGCGAGGTATCGAGACTCCCTTCCCAGCGCCCCATCGGGTCGCGACAACCATTCCGACCTTCCGAGCCGCATGCTCGGGCCGGACGCGTTCACGCTGCTGGTGGAAGTGGCTCACGACTTCCGCTCGCCCCTCACCTCCATCCTGTTCCTCTCCGAGACGCTTCGAGACGGTCACAGCGGAGCGGTCAACGACCTCCAGCGAAGTCAGCTGGGGCTCATGTACAGCGCCGCCTTCGGATTGGCCAACGTGGCCTCTGACGTCATCGACCTGGCTCGGCGCGGACGCGATCTGGTGGACGAGGATCCCTCCCCCTACGCGTTCGCGGAGGTGTTCCGCAACGTGGAGCGGATGATCAGCCCCATGGTGGAGGAGAAGGGGCTGGAGCTCCGGATCAACATCCCGGCGCACGGTCACTCCAGAGGTCATCCACACGCCCTGGCCCGCGTGGTGCTCAACCTCACCACGAACGCGCTCAAGTTCACGGACGAGGGTTACGTCGAGATCGGTGTGACCCAGCTGCCGCAGGGACGCGTCGAGTACTACGTGAAGGACACGGGGCGCGGGATCCCCGAAGATCGCCAGTCCGAGCTCTTCGAGCCTTTCAAGAAGCGCCGTGGACACCAGGACGGTGGCGAGTTCTTCTCCGGCAGCGGGGTCGGGCTGTCCATCGCCCGCCGATTGGTGGAGGCCATGGGGGGCACGTTGGAGTTCACCACCTCGGACGCGGACGGGACGCGGTTCCACTTCGTGCTCCCGCCTCCTTCCTCCCGGTAGCGCCCCCACGACGCCACCGAACCGTCTCACAGCCGATACGGGACGGGCGGAAACCCCCCTTGACCCGCCGTATCGATGGCGCCTGCTTGTTGCGCCACCTCCACATCCGTCGTCGGATATCCACATACGGCGGCGCACCTCCCAGGCCCAACGGGCGCCGCCTTTTACTCCTATTCCACTGCATGCCAACGACTTACGAAATATCCACCTGTTCCCGGGCGGATGTGAACACCCCTTGCACCAGAAGTCCCCGCACGATCCATCCGAACCGACTCAACGCGGGGCATCGCGTGATAGACTCAACGACTCGAAAATACTGGAGCCTCCGGCAGGGGAGCCCGACCGCGCGTCCGGCCTTCCCCCGCTCGACGGACAAGGCTTTGCGCCTCGCCTCGACGGGCTCCGCCCGCGCTCGTCGGCGTAAGCTGGACGAGCACCTCCGTCGCGGCGTCAATGTGGCCGTGGCCGCGGTGGGCATCGTGTTGACCGCCCCGCTGATGCTCATCGTCGCGCTGCTGGTGAAGCTGACCTCGCCCGGTCCGGTGATCTACAAGCAGAACCGCGTCGGGATCGACCGGAGGGGGAACCGGGGACCCGGCTCGGAGAACTATCGTCGGAGCTTCGACCATGGTGGGCGGTTGTTCACCATCTACAAGTTCCGGACGATGCGGAACGACCCCAAGGCGGGTGCCCAGTGGGCTTCCCAGAACGATCCGCGCGTAACCGCCATCGGATCTTTCCTCCGGGCGACCCGCATCGACGAGCTGCCCCAGTTCTTCAACGTGCTGAAGGGC
>CAYGKI010000312.1:0-4050 GCA_964350235.1 uncultured Gemmatimonadaceae bacterium
GAGAGCCGTTCCAGCCCGACCCGCTGACCGGGCTCGCCCGCGTGTCCGGAACCTGCGCGTCGCTGTGCGGGGTGGAGAAGGCGCTGGAGGACGGCGACGAAGAGGGTCTGGAGCTCGCCATTCGACGCATCCTCCTCGTCCACGGGGTGACCATGCTCATCGGCGGCATCCCCCTCATCTATCTCGGTGACGAGATCGCCACGCTGAACGACTACGGATATCACGATGATCCGGAGATGACCGGCGACTCACGTTGGCTGCACCGCCCGCGGTTCGACGGGGAGCGCGCCGAGAAGCGTCACGAGCCCGCATCGGTCCCCGGACGCGTCTACCATGGGCTGCTGAGACTGCTCCGGTTGCGGAAGAGTCATGCGGCGTTCGCGGCGGCCGACACGGCGATCACCGACACGGGGACCCGACACGTGTTCGGGTTCATCCGCAGCCAGGGTGACCAGATGGTCTTCGTGCTGGCCAACTTCACGGAGCGGGCCCAGGCCGTCGAGGCACGACGTCTCCGACAGATGGGCCTCAGAAAGACGGCGGTGGACCTTTACGCGGGCCGCACCGTCACCGCGACCCGAGAGCTCGTTCTCGAGCCCTACCAGCTCATGGTTCTGAGCCGGGGGCGGGCGGGATAGGACCTCCCGACGAATCGGTACCGTCGCCACCGGGCCGCACGCGCACGGGGAACGCGTCGGTGGCGCTTCCCATGTAGAGGGTCCGGTGCGGGAACGGGATCTCGACGTTCTCCTCGTCGAAGCGCCGCTTGATGTCCTCCTGGATCCCGTTCTTGAGCTTGAGGAAGTTCTCCTGGACGGTCCAGACGCCGAAGAGGAAGTTCAGCGACGACTCGCCGAATCCTTCGAACACCACCACCGGCGCCGGCTCCATGAGGCAGGTGGGATTCTGCTCTGCGATGTCCAGGAGCAGGGCCTTCACGCGCGCCGCGTCTTCCTTGTAGGCCACGCCGATGCGTACGTCCACCCGCCTTATGGGGAAACGGGTGATGTTGATGACCTGACTCTTCACCAACGTCTCGTTGGGGATCCGCACCATGCGGTTGTCGAAGGTCCTCAGCTGCACGCTCAGCGTGTCGATGGAGATGACCCGCCCCGTGACCCCGCCGACCTCGATGAGATCGTCCACGACGAACGGGCGCTCGGCAATGAGGAAGAGCCCGCTGATCACGTTGGAGACGCTCGTCTGCGAGGCGAAGCCCAGGGCGATCCCGAGAACGCCGGCGGCGCCCAGGAGCGGCGCCAGGCTGAACCCGAGCTCACGCATGGTGGAGACGGCCACGATGATCCATCCTCCGTAGAGGATGAACTTGCTGGCCACCAATCCCGCCTGAGCGTCCATCCGGTTCGCCGCCCATGCCCTGGTGGCGCGGCTGGCCAGATAGACCAGGGGAACGCCGAGCAGCACCATCACCACGGCGCGCAGCGTGGTCCCGAGAGGCAGGTTCCGCAGGGCCTCCGAGAACGGCTGGGTCACGGCGTCGGCCTCCTGGAGCCAGAACAAGCCGGACAGCGTCGTCATGACCTCACCCTCCCAGCGCCGCCAGGGAACGGAGCCGGTCGAAGGTGCGGGCCTGGAGGCCCTTCCTCACCGGGACGCGTGGCTCGGCGAGCAGCGTGCCCGCCGGCTCGTCTCTGGGAGGTCGCCCACCGAAGCGGATCTCGCTCCCCTCGGCGGCATCCTGGTAGCGAACCTTCACCTCGTCCGTCCAGAGCCGCCCCTCGTGCCGGAAGACGGAAAGATGCAGGGCCCGGACGGCGAACTTGTCCACGGGCAGAGGCTCCTCGGAGTGGTTCTCCAGGCGGACGGTGCACATGGCGATGTGCGGCAGGAAGAGATCGGGGGAGACCTGCGCCCTGGCCTTCGTGGTCAGCCAGTACGCCAGCTCGCCTTCCTGTACCGTGCCCCACCACGTGTCCGACAACACGTGGCTCGGCTCGTCCAGCACCACCAGATCGTCGAGCCCCGAGCCGGCCACCACGACCTGGACCGAGAGCGGAATCCGAACGTAGATCCTGGCCTGTCCATGCCCTGGAAGGTGGAACGGCAGCTCGTGGGACACCACGAGCAAACGATCCGGCGTGGCGGGACGCACGTGCACGGTGACGTCGTCGGGCACCGCCCACCGGCGCCACTCGCCGTCGTCCTCCCGTGGCCGGTCCTCGCGCTCGGAGAAGAGCCAGAGCTCGCCCCCCACCCGCTTCGCCTGAAGGCGCAGGGCACCGAAGCTCAGCTCGACCGGCACATCGGAGGCGAGTTGGAGCGCCCCCCAGGTTCTATCGTCGTCCATGGTGGAGGGATCGCCGGGGGCCGGTCCGTCGTCAAGGCCGCGGCGCGCGGCGACCGTCGAGGATGCGTCCGCCGAGCCCCGGCGCCGGGACCGGTCCCATGGAAACGAAACGGGCGGACCCGGTTTCCACCGGATCCGCCCATTCCACCCGAACCGCTCGAGCGCGGCCCTCCGGGAACGCTCAGCGCCCCCGTCGGCCTCGCCCTTCCGTCACGCGATCTTGACCAACAGCAGATCGAAAGTGAGGTCCTTCCCCGCCAGGGGGTGGTTCGCGTCGATCTTGATGGCCTCGTCGGAGGTGCCCGCCACGGTCACAGGCACGGCCTGGCCATCGGGGGTCTGCATGCGAAGCTGCTCCCCGGGCTTGGGATCCATGCCTTCGGGCAGCTGCGTCCGCGGCACGTCCATGAGGAGCTCGTCGCGACGCGGGCCGTAGGCATCGTCCACCGGGATCTCGGCGGTCTTCTGATCGCCGACGGTCATCCCGACGGTGGCCTGCTCGAAGCCCGGAATGACCATCCCCTCTCCGAGGGTCAGCTCGAGAGGATCACGATCCTTGGAGGAGTCGAAGGTCGTCCCGTCCGCCAGGCGGCCGGTGTAGTGAACGTGTACGGTGTCGCCGTGCTTGGCCTCGGCCATGGGCGTGGGTCTCCTGTCTCATCTCTTGGATGCTACCTTGGGTGTCTGAGCCACATTACGACCCCGGAAGGCTCGCGATGTTCAACCGGGCCCCCGATTCCCCCCGCAGGTTATGACGAAATCCCTCGCCGACGAGATCGCCCGGCGGCGTACGTTCGCGATCATCAGCCACCCCGACGCGGGGAAGACGACGCTCACCGAGAAGCTCCTCCTCTACGGCGGCGCCATCCATTCCGCCGGGTCGGTGAAGGGACGCCGAGCGCAGCGGCACGCCACGTCCGACTGGCTGGACATGGAGCAGGAGCGCGGCATCTCCATCACCGCGAGCGTCCTCCACTTCGACTATCAGGGCTTTCGCATCAACCTCCTGGACACGCCGGGCCACCAGGACTTCTCCGAGGACACCTACCGGGCGCTCACCGCCGCGGACAGCGCCATCATGCTGCTGGACAACCGCAAGGGCGTCGAGGCGCAGACGGAGAAGCTGTTCAGCGTCTGCAAGCGGCGCCGGCTCCCCATCTTCACGTTCGTGAACAAGTGCGACCGGGTGGGTGAGGACCCGCTGGGGCTCCTCGACGACGTGGAGGCCGAGCTGGGCATCCGCTGCTTCGTCGCCACCTGGCCCGTGCGACAGGCCGGGCGCCTGGTGGGCGTCTACGACCGGGAGCGGGAAGACGTGATCCTCTACCAGAAGGCGGACGATCACGGGCAGTCCCGCCCCGGGGCGACCCGGGTCCGGCTGGACGGACCCGAAGTGCAGGCGGCCATCGGCCGCGAGGGGGTCGAGCGGCTGCGGGAGGAGATCGAGCTCATCGAGGTGGCGGGCGGGCCCATGGACTTCCCCGCGGTGGCCACCGGCGAGGCCACGCCGGTCTACTTCGGGAGCGCCCTCACCAACTACGGCGTGGACGTGTTCCTCGAGCGGTTCCTGGCGTCCGCGCCCCCGCCCACCGCGCGGGAGAGCCAGGACGGCCTGGTGGAGCCCGCGGAGCATCCTTTCTCCGGCTTCGTCTTCAAGGTGCAGGCGAACATGGACCTACTGCACCGTGACCGTGTCGCGTTCGTGCGGGTCTGCTCGTGTCGCTTCGAGCCCGGCGCGGACG
>CAYGKI010000313.1:0-3633 GCA_964350235.1 uncultured Gemmatimonadaceae bacterium
CCACTACGGACTCGAGCAGAGCAACGATTGGCCGGCCATCCTCACGCGGATCCAGGCGGAGCGATCCCGAGCTAGGGCGCGCTCCATCGGGGGCTGGTGAGCGGCGACGCCCCTCCTCAGTCCTCCAGCTCGTACTTGGAGATCTTCCGGTAGAGCGTGCGCTCACCGATCCCCAGAAGCTCCGCCGCCTTCCGGCGGTTGCCATCGACTTCCGCCAGCGCCGCCTCGATGGCTTTTCGCTCCATCTCCTCGATGGTCATGCCCGGACGGAACACCACCGTCCCCTGAGCCTCACCCTCCGCACGCTCCAGGTCATCCTCGTCCTCCTCCTCCCGGCCCAGCGCTCCGACCCCGGCCGCGCCTGAGCCCTCGCCCGGCGAGTAGGGCCGGATCTCCGCGGACCGGTCCAGGTGCACCGATTCGTCGCCGCTGGCCCCGGCGGCGCCGCTCAGGCGACCCAGGACGGCTTCACCGTACGCACCCAGCGTCGGCTGATCCTGACGGTAGGCCTCGAACTCGCGGCGCAGGTCGTCCACGTCCACGCGCAGCTCCACCAGCGTCCGGAACACGAACTCCAGCTCCGGACGGAGGTCCCTTCCCTCGGCCCCAGCCCCACGCCCCGATCCACCGGACGCCCGTGGTATGGGGGCCGGGAGAAGCGAGGCTCCACGGCCGGCGCGCACCTCGGCCGGGATGTCCTCGGGACGGATCATCCGTCCGTGGGCCAGAACCACCATGGACTCCACCAGATTCCGGAGCTCGCGGACATTACCCGGCCACGTGTAGCCCTGGAGCACGTCCATGGCCTCGGCCGAGATCCCGGGAAAGTCCAGATCATGGGCTTCTGAGACCTCCTCCACGAAAGCCTGTACCAGCAACGGGATATCCTCTCGCCGCTCACGCAACGGTGGAAGCTCGATGCTCAGCACGTTCAGTCGGAAAAAGAGATCTCGTCTGAACTCTCCGATGGCCACGAGCTGCCGCAGGTCCTGATTCGTCGCGGCCACGATCCGCACGTCCACCTTGATGGAGTCCTCACCGCCCACGCGGAGGAACTCGCGTTGCTCCAGCACCCGGAGGAGCTTGGTCTGGGTGGTCAACGGCATCTCGCCGATCTCGTCCAGGAAGATCGTACCGCCGCTGGCGAGCTCGAACAGGCCGCGCCTGGAGTCGATGGCTCCGGTGAAGGCCCCCTTCTCGTGCCCGAAAAGCTCGGATTCGAGGAGGGTATCCGAGAGCGCGGCCACGTTCACGGCGATGAACGACTTGTGCCTGCGGGGCGAGAGGGCGTGGATGCCCCGCGCCACCAGCTCCTTCCCGGTGCCGGACTCGCCCGTGACGAGCACCGTGGACCCGACGGGCGCGATCTGGACCACGCGCTCCAGGACCTGCTGCATGGCATCCGTATGTCCGACGATTCCCGTGACCCGGCGCAAGCGGCGCCGCTCCACCACGCCGCGCCCCACCAGCACCACATCGTCCAGCGACGACGACCGAGGGAAGACCTCCTCGAACCCCGGGCGGAGCGCGGGCCTGAGGGCGTCCTCGTCGGCGAGGAGGAAGACGGGGATGCGAAGCCGGTCCCGAGCCGTCTCGGCCAGGCGTCCACCCGCCTCGGCGGCCCCGCCGGTGAGCACCAGGAGCTCGGCGTCTTCGAAGCCGTCGATGGACTCGTTGGGGGTGACGAGCTCCACGCGGTATCCGGCCTTCCTGAAGCCGTCACGAAGGGCGCCAGCCGCCGGAAGGTCGTGGGTGGAGACGAGGACGAGATCCTGCTGGGTCATGGCGTCCCGGCCCCCGGGGCCGCGTGGGCCGTGTCACGGCCACGGAGCATCCGCACCAGGTGCTGCAACAGCCCACCCAGCACCTCGAGACCGTCCTCCACGCCCGAAGGGCTGCCCGGGAGGTTCACGATGAGCGTCCTCCCACGGGTCCCCGCCACGCCTCTCGACAGAGCCGCGAACGGTGTGGACTCGAGACCCCGGAGCCGAAGGGCCTCGGCGATGCCGGGCGCTTCTCTTTCGAGCACCGCTCGGGTGGCTTCGGGGGTCACGTCCCGGGGTGTGAGCCCGGTCCCTCCCGTGGTGAGGATCAGATCCGGCCCCAATCGGTCGGCCCAGCCCGCCAGCCTCCTCACCACCTCGTGGGACTCGTCGGCGACCACGTCCCGCGCCACCACCTGGGCGCCTACCTCCCGGCACCACGCCACGATCCGCTCACCGCTCCCGTCCTCGCGCGTGCCGGAGGCACAACCGTCGCTCACCGTCAGGACCGCCACCGTGATGCTCACCGCCGGATCGACCCCTCCTTGAAGAACGGGGGCCGCGTCACCACCGCGGCCAACCGACGGCCGCGCGCGTCCACCTCCAGCGAAGTTCCCTCCGAGGCCAGCTCGGCGGGGACGTAGCCGAGCGCCACGCCGTACCCCAGGGACGGACTCACCGTCCCGCTGGTCAGGGCGCCCACCTCCTGGCCGTCCGCCAGAATCGGGTAGCCGGGTCGCGGGAACCCGCGCTCCCGGATGGCGAGCCCCACCAGACGCCGCGCGGGCCCTTCCTGCTTCTGTGCGCGTAGGGCGTCCCGTCCGACGAACGGGCCCTTGTCCAGCTTGGTGATCCACCCCAGGCCGGACTCGAGGACCGTGTGCTCGGCATCCAGATCGTTGCCGTAGAGGGGGTATCCGACTTCCAGGCGCAGCGAGTCACGGGCGCCCAGACCGGCGGGCACCACCCGCGTCCCCCCCTGCTCCAGGATCCGGCGCCACAGGCCGGCGGCCGCAGTCGCGGGCACGTACAGCTCGAAGCCGTCCTCTCCGGTGTATCCCGTGGCGCTGATCACCGCCGGGACGCCGGCCACCTCGCCCTCCGCGAACCGGTAGTAGCGGATGCCGTCCAGGTCCACGCCGGTCAGGGGCTGCAGGATGCCCCTGGCTTCCGGCCCCTGGAGCGCCAACAACGCGGTGACGTCCGAGTCGTCGCGGACCTCCACGTCCAGGTCTCCGGCATGGCTCCGGATCCACGCGAGATCCTTCTCCAGATTGGCGGCGTTCACCACCAGCATGTAGTCGTCCGGAAACCGGTAGACCAGGAGGTCGTCCACCACGCCACCGTCCTCGAAGCACATGGCCGAGTACTGGGCCTGCCCCACCTCCATGCGGGCCGCGTCGTTCACGGTGATGCGCTGGATCAGGTCCAGCGCGCCTTCCCCACCGACCCTGAACTCGCCCATGTGCGAGACGTCGAACAACCCCGCCTGCTCGCGCACGGCCCGGTGCTCGGCGGTGATCCCCGTGGGATACTGCACCGGCATCTCGAAGCCCGCGAACGGAACGAGCTTGGCACCCAGCTCCAGGTGTTCCTCGTACAGGGGCGTGCGCTTCAGGGACGATGTCATGCCATGAGCTCCAGGAGGATGGCCTTCTGTACGTGGAGACGGTTCTCGGCTTCGTCGAAGATGCGGGAGCGAGGACCGTCGATGACGCTGGCGGCCACCTCCTCTCCCCGGTGCGCCGGGAGGCAGTGAAGGAAGATGGAGTCGGGATGGGTGCGCTCCATGAGGGTATCGTCCACGATGAACCCTTCGAACGCCCTCAGACGCGCCTCCGCCTCCTCCTCCTGGCCCATGGACGCCCAG
>CAYGKI010000313.1:3643-4038 GCA_964350235.1 uncultured Gemmatimonadaceae bacterium
TGACCACGTCCGCGCCCTCCGCGGCTTCCCTGGGCGATCGGGTCAACGTGACCCTCCCGTGCGCCGAAGCCCGCTCCAGGATGTCCGGGTCGGGATCATACCCCTCGGGACATGCGAGTCGGAGCTCGAATCCCAGCCGCAGCGATGCGTTGAGCCAGGAGTTGGCCATGTTGTTCCCGTCCCCGATCCATGCCACCACCCGATCCTCGAACGCGTCCCCGAACGCCTCGGCCACGGTCTGGAGATCGGCCAGGACCTGGCAGGGATGAAGAAGGTCCGTGAGGGCGTTCACCACCGGGACGTCGGCATTCTCGGCCAGCTCCACGACCTCCGCGTGGTCGAACGTCCGAATCACGATGCCGTCCACCATCCGGGACAGCACGCCCGCCGTGTCA
>CAYGKI010000314.1:0-4009 GCA_964350235.1 uncultured Gemmatimonadaceae bacterium
TCTCGATGATGCCGTTGTGGACCAGGGCGATGCGGCCATCCATCGACGTGTGCGGATGCGCGTTGGGCTCGTTGGGCGCCCCATGGGTGGCCCACCGGGTGTGCGCGATCCCGCAGGTTGCGTGGGTCGGCGCAGAACGCAGGGCTTCCTCCAGCGCACGGATCTTACCCGGGCGCTTGGTCACGACGACCTGTTCCTCCCCGTTCAGCAGAGCCACCCCGGCGGAGTCGTACCCCCTGTACTCGAGGCGCTTCAGCCCCTGCAAGAGGATCGGTGTGGCGTCCTTAGAACCCACGTAACCGACAATACCACACATACTTGTGTCTCCCTGGGTAACTGCTTTCGAGTTGGCTCAGCCGACCCCGGCCAGCAGGTCCGCCGCGCGGCGCACCAGAGCACGGGCCCCATCCTCGTCCGAGGCCTCGGCGATGAGGCGTACCACCGGCTCCGTCCCGGACGGCCGGACATGGAGCCATGCACCACGATCCGGCCATGCAAGTCGGAGGCCATCGGCGTCGTCCCGCTCGGCCGCTTCCAGGTCCTCCTCCAGGGCGCGGTACGCGTCCCCCAGAGCCTCCCTTCGGAAGTCCACCTTCTCCTTGACGATGGCGTAGCTCGGCCAACGGGCGGCCAGAGCGCTCGGGGGCTCACCTTCGTCGGCCAGATGCTGGAGAATCAGCGCCGCCGCCAGAGGGGCGTCACGGGTGTGGTGGAGGGCCGAGAGGATCACCCCTCCGTTGCCCTCCCCACCGACGACGGCGTGCTCCGCCTGCATCCGCCGAGCCACGTTGACCTCTCCCACGGGGGAGCGCAGGAGCGGCACGTCGAAGGACCGCGCCACGTCTCCCACCACCTGGCTCGTGGAAAGGTTGGTGACCACGGGCCCCGGCGTGCGCGCCAGGACGGCGGCGGCGGCCAGCGCCAGCGTCAGGTCCTCACCCATGGGCGTGCCGTTCTCGTCCACCAACGACAAGCGGTCCGCGTCGGGATCGATGGCGAGACCGATGTCCGCGCCCGACTCCTTCACCAGGGCGCTCAGGCCCTGGAGATTGGCCGCCGTGGGCTCGGGATCCCGGGGGAAGCGTCCGTCGGGCTCCATCCCCATGGCCACCAGGGTGCAGCCGAGCGCCTCGAGAAGCTCCCGGACCGGCGGGCCTCCCGCGCCCTGCACGCAGTCCACGGCCACCTTGAAGCGACGCTTCCGGATGGCGTCCACATCCAGGACCTCCACTTCCAGGATGCGCTGGAGGTGCCTCGCCCAGGCCTCGGGGTCGTTGCTGACCTGGCCGAGCCCGTCCCAATTGGCCCGGGGCGGATCCTCACTCCTGAGGTACTCCAGGAACGCCTTGGAACGATCCGCGTCCAGGAAGATCCCCTCCTCGGACACGAGCTTCAGGGCGTTCCACTCCGCCGGGTTGTGGCTCGCCGTGATGCCAAGCCCCCCCGCCCCGCCCCGCTCCTCCACGGCCAGCAAGAGCGTGGGCGTGGGCACGATGCCGAGCTCCACCACCGAGCAGCCAACCGACTGGAGCCCCGCCACCACGGCGCGCTGGAACATGGGACCCGACGTGCGTGAGTCGCGCCCCACGTAGATAGGGGCGTTGGGCCGATCCCGGGTCATGAACGAGCCGAAGGCGGCGGCGACACCGGCCATGAGCTCCGGGGTCAGGGGGCGGCCCACGCGTCCGCGGACTCCGGACACGCTCACCATCAAATTGTCGGGAAGGTGAATGGGCACGACGCTGGCCTCGGTACGGGTTGGAAATACGGGCTGGGTGGGATGCTCCGAAGTTCGCGCTCCGCGCGGCGGAGCGTCAACGGACTGCGCCGGGCTCTCGACAGGGTGCCCCCGCCCCTCGGGGACCTGCTAGCTTCGATACGCTCGCCTCCGCTCCTCTTTCACGAAGGACGTCAAGATGCCCCATTCGTCGCGCGACGGATTCCGCTTCGACACCCTCGCCATCCACGCCGGGGCCCACCCGGAGCCGGTCACAGGGGCCATCATGACCCCCATCTTCCAGACGTCCACCTACGTTCAGCCTGCGGTAGGCGAGCCTCGGGGGGGCACCTACGACTACGGGCGGACCGCCAATCCCACGCGCGAAGCGCTGGAGGAGAACATCGCCGCTTTGGAGAGCGGGACCCGCGGCGTCGCGTTCGCCTCGGGCCTGGCCGCCATCGAATCCATCCTGAAGCGGTTGTCGGCGGGAGACCACGTGGTCAGCGAGGAGAACACCTACGGCGGCACCACCCGGATGTTCAACCACGTCCTGAAGCGGTTCGGCATCGAGTTCACCTACGTGGACTCCCGGGACCTGGACGCGGTGGAGGCGGCCATGCGTCCCGAGACCAAGCTCGTCCACGTGGAGACGCCCACGAACCCCATGATGCGGGTGAGCGACATTCGCCGACTCGCCGACCTGGCGCACGCCCACGGGGCGCTGCTGTCCGTGGACAACACCTTCGCCGCGCCCTACAACCAGCGGCCCCTGGAGCTGGGCGCCGACTTCTACGTGCACTCGACCACCAAGTACATCAACGGCCACTCGGACGTCATCGGAGGGCTCCTGGCGGTGCGGGACGAGGCCCTGGCCGACGAGATCATGTTCATCCGCAAGTCCACCGGCGCCGTGCCCGGCCCCATGGACTGCTTCCTGACGCTGCGGGGCGCCAAGACCCTGGCCGTGCGCATGCGTCAGCACAACGACAACGGCATGGCGGTGGCGCGCTTCCTCGAATCCCATCCCAAGGTGGACCGCGTCCTCTACCCGGGCCTCGAGTCGCACCCCGAGCACGAGCTCGCCAAGGCCCAGATGCTCGGATTCACCGGCATGGTGTCGGTGGACGTGGGCACCCTGGAACGGGCCAAGGCCCTCACCGAGCACCTGAAGGTCTTCTCGCTGGCCGAGAGCCTGGGCGGGATCGAGTCCCTCATCAGCGTACCTGCGCTCATGACCCATGCCTCCGTCCCCGAGGAGCGCCGGCAGGAGATGGGCGTCACGCCCGGCCTGGTGCGCCTTTCGGTGGGGATCGAGGACGTGGACGACCTCATCGAGGATCTGGACCGGGTGCTCGGGTGACCGCCCCCCGGGCATGAAACCGTGAGCCCGCCCAACGCGTAGGACCTTTCCGACACGGGAACCCCGGTGAGCGAGACCCCGCCCAGGAGCGCGAAGACATGAGTGACGAGAACGGCCAGACCGACGCCCCCTCCGGCAACGCAGGAGCCAAGCGGATCCTCACCGGCATCGCACCGCGTGCCTGGGAGCACCCCGCCGACAAGGCGGCCCTCCAGGCGCTCCGTCGCATCCCCGTGTTCGACGAGGTGCTCCGCAAGATCTTCGGGTTCTTCGGCGAGAAGCCCATCCGGCTCGCCTTCCAGGCCAACGCGGTGCGCGTGGGTCCCACCCAGTTCCCCGAGATCCACCGGAAGTACCTGGAGTGCCTGAAGACGCTGGACGCGCCCGAGGAGTACCCGCTCTTCGTGTCCCAGACCCCCTTGGTCAACGCCGGCGCATACGGCATGAGCGAGCCGTTCATCATCCTGAACTCGGGCACCGTGCGGCTCCTGGACGACGACGAGCTCTCCTACGTCATCGGTCACGAGATCGGGCACATCCTCAGCGACCATGTGCTGTACCGCACCATGACGGTGCTCCTCATCAACCTGGCCAACATGGGCTTCCCCATCGTGGGCCTCGCGGCGCGGGCCGTCCTGGTGGCGCTCCTGGAGTGGTCCAGGAAGGCGGAGCTGACGGCGGACAGGGCGGGCCTCCTGGCCATCCAGAACCCCGAGGCGGTCATGCACACCATGATGAAGATGGCCGGGGGCGGCACCAACGAGGAGACCAACCTCCAGGCCTTCATCAACCAGGCCGAGGAGTACCGGGAGTCCGGCGATGTGGCCGATCAGGTGTTCAAGGTCCTGAACCTCGTCTTCCAGACCCACCCCTTCTTCGTGCTCCGGGTGAGCGAGCTCCGCAGCTGGATCGAGGCCGGCGACTACGAC
>CAYGKI010000315.1:0-231 GCA_964350235.1 uncultured Gemmatimonadaceae bacterium
CGAGGAACGTTTTCTTTCGGTCCTGCTGATCGTCTTCGCGGGTGTGGGACTCCTGCTCGCGACCACCGGCGTCTACGGTGTCATCGCCTATTCCGTCAGCCATCGCAGGGGCGAGATCGGCATGCGCATGGCGCTGGGGGCTCGCGCGTCCGATGTGGTTCGTGCGGTGATGAAGCGGGCCCTCCGAATGGCGGCCATCGGGGTCGTCGTCGGTCTCGGTGTGGTCGCCCT
>CAYGKI010000315.1:241-4009 GCA_964350235.1 uncultured Gemmatimonadaceae bacterium
AGTCGATGATGGCCGTTGGACGCTGGAGCAGGCCCCTGGCCGGCGGGCTCGTCGGCTCGCTCCTCTCCGACGTCTCGCCTCTCGACCCGATCACGACCGGGGCCGTGGCGCTGACCGCCGCCGCCGTGGCCGCGCTGGCCGCCTGGCTCCCGGCGCGGAAAGTGTCGGGCATCGCCCCGGCGGAAGCGCTTAGGACGAACGGGCGGTAGCCGCCGCGGTGCTCCGAGCGATCACTCGCGTTCGATCGGGGCGGCTCATCTTCGATCGGGGCGTCATTTTCGATCGGGGCGCCGTCATCTTCGATCGGGCCGCCGTCATCTTCGTGCCCCGCGTTCGTAGGATCTTCGGGCGGCCCTCCCGATCGGGGCGGCGCCAACGAGCCCGGGTATCAATTGGAGGCGCAGATGGGGGGTTCACGAATCGGGTGCGACCGTGCGGTCGCAGCCGCGGGGAGCATGCTGATCGGAATGGTCGCGCTGCTGCTGGGCGGGGCGCCGCTCCTGGGTCAGGCGACCAACCCCGCGTCCGCCTCCCCGCTCCCGCCCGATCCGGCGCGCCCGGAGTCCGCCTTCGATTTTATGCTGGGAGAGTGGACCACGGTGGGGCAGGTGCTCAGCGACGATGGCACGGCGCCCGCCGACCACGGCCGCTCGACCGTCACGCGCGCCTTTGCGGCTCAGCCGGTCTCGATCGAGGCGCGGTCCCGCCAGTGCACGCTCGAGCAGGCCGACGACAGCGCGTTTGGTCTGACCGAGTTCGAGGCCCTCGACGTCTTCGTCTTCCACGACGAGTCGCAGGAGTGGCGGGGCATGAACATCAACAGCCTGGCCAATCGCAAGTGGATTCGGGTCGAGATCGCCGAGGGCGAGCTCGTGCTCCTTCACGAGGGTGAGTTGTTCGGCGAGGCCGAGGGCATCGTGCGCTTCACCTACTACGACATCGGTCCCGAGTCGTACCAAATGCGCGTCGACCACTCCCCCGACGGCGTCACCTGGGACATGGGCACCTACGAGCAGTCCGCGACGCGGACCGCCGGGGCGGGGTGCGCGCGGTCCGGGATCTGAAAAAAAAAGAGGTAAACCGACCAGGCGGCCACATTTGGGTGGCCGCCTGATCGGTTGTCGTCTCTATGAGCGGCAAAGCGATCAATCGGCCGGCGAGCGGGCCAGTGAGTGCGCTCCTTGCAGCGCATAGAGCGGCGAATCGACCAACCGGCGGCGGATGCCGTCCGTCGTGGTCGATTGTCGTTCCGCCCCACGCCCCCCGCCCCCCCCCCCCCCCCACCGCCGACGCCGCCCACCGCCCACCGCCACCGCCCGCCGCCCACGCCGCCACCACCACCACCCACCCCCCATCGCTTGCCGACCGTTCCCGGCGCCCGTAGCGTCCCGACCAGGTTGTGCGCCGCGACGTCTCACCTCTGGAGGGTCGGCCCTTGTCGCCGTTGTCCCGTTCGATCACACGAGGCGTCTCGGGACCGCGGGCGCTCCGGGCGCTCCTGATCCCGTTCGCGATGTCCGCCACTCTCATCGGCTGCGGCGGCGACGACTCCACCGGGCCCGAAGGCAACCAGTCGCGCGACGTGCCCGTCTTTCGCACGCGCCTCGTCGATCTCTCGGCGGTGACGGGGCTCGTGCCCCCGGGCGCGATCAGCGGCGACGAGGTCAAGGGACACGCTTTCGTGCGCTTCACCGGCGCGTCGATCGCCATCTACGCGCCCGTCGACATGGTCCTGACCTCCGGCACCTGGGTCGGGCAGTCGAACGACTTCGGGGTGCAGTTCCACATCAACGCGCGTTTCCTCTTCCGCCTCGTCCATATCGATGACCTGCGCGCCGACCTGGCCGCGCTGATTCCTCGAACCGATCCGAGTTCGCTCTTCGACGACATCGGTCCCGTGACCATACGGGAGGGCGAACTCATCGGGCATGCCACCAACGCCGGGCCGGGCGAAGGGTTCGACGTGGGGGTCTACGACCTCGACGTCGACAATCCGACTCCGAACGCGGATCGGTATCGGCGGGATCACGACTTCGAGAAGCTGAACAGCGTCTGTCCCTTCGCCTACTTCGACAGTTCGCTGCGTGGAGGCTACTACTCGCGCTTCACCACGGTCGGCAGTGAGAGCGTGCCGAACGCGCCGTGCCGCACCCTCGGCGACGTCGTCGGCGGGGGCGGCATCGCGGGGGAGTGGTACCTGACCTCGCATGCCCCCGACGGCATCTACCAGTCGCGATTCGCGGTGGGCATCAACCTCTCCGGCCAGGCCGGGAGGGTGGCCGGAGTCGGCGGCACCACCGACGTGATCGGCGCGGCCGATCCCCAGACCATCGAGTCGGGCTGCTACGAGGGCAACGGGGCGTTCGTCTTCATCCGACGAACCTCGGCCACGACCGCCGACGCGGTGCGGGCCGAGGGCGCGTGTCCGGCGAGTTTCCCCGCCGGAGAGCACCGGAGCTACGAGCGCTGAAGGGGCCTAGACCACTGTCCCAAACCCCAGTTCGGAGGCGGCCCGGCGTTGATCTGCGTCGAGGGTGAGAAAGTCGACGTCGCTGGGATCGTCGGCGAGAAAAAGGGCGGTGGCGACATGCCAGAGGTCGGCGCCACGAAGATAGTGCGCGCTCAGGGCACGCTCGATCTCAGGTTGAAGCGGACGATCGGGGAGCACCCATGTGATCCCCTCGAGGTAGCCGCCGTCGTGCTCGACCGACTCTCGCCGGAGGGCCGCACGGAATTCGGCCTCCAGGAGGTTCGCGCTCGCGAGAACGGTGTAGCCGTGGAGGAGGCCGGCCAGGTCTGCGCCCCCCGGTTCGCCAAAGGCGATCGCCACCAGGCACGAAGTGTCGAGATAGGCGATCCTCACCCGTTGCGGTCCTCCAGGAAGCGCGCGAGGGCGCCGGAGCGCGCGAGGAGGGGACTCCGGGGACTCGCCTGAGGTTCCGCAGTAGACAGCAGGCCACGGCTCCGCAGCCACTCCATGCGTGCTTCCGTGCCGGTCGGCCGATGAATCGGACGGATCTCGGCGACCGGGGACCCGTGGTAGGTCACGGTGATCGTTCGGCCCTCGCGGACGAGGCGGATCACCTCTGAGAAGCGGGCCTTCGCTTCGTAGGTCGAGTAGCGGTCATCGGAGTCCATAAGAAAAACTAGTCAGACTGGTGCGATGTGTCGAGCGGCCCGCGTGCGGCGTCGGCGCTGCGACGGTGTCCCCTTGACCCACCCGCTGTTTCCAACGTTGTTAGTATCACAAGCCTTCTAACAATGTTGTAAACGAGACCGCCCTCGGCGGCCACCACCCTCCCGGAGACCGCAATGTCACGCCACGGACTCGGAGAACTCGAGCATCAGGCCATGCTCGCCCTGCTGCATCTCGACGACGAGGCCTACACGGCGCCCATCGTCGAGGAGCTCGAGACCCGGACCGGTCGCAGCACGAGTGTGGCCGCGGTCTACATCGTTTTGCGCCGCCTCGAAGAGAAGGGCTTCGTGCTCTCCGAGATGCGCGATCCCGGGGCGGAGGGCGGGCGCGATCGGCGCTACTTCACGGTCACCCCCGAGGGACTGGCCCGGCTGCGCGACGCCCGCGAGGCCTATGAAACGCTGTGGGACGGCCTCGACTCCAGGCTGGGACGCGAGACGTGAACGGCCCGCGGCCCACGGGGCGTGATCCGAGCACCCAGGGTCCTCCGCGCCTCTGGCGTGAAACGCTCAGACGGGTGCTCCCCGCGCGGGATCGGGGACTGCTCCTCGACGAGCTCGATCGCCTCT
>CAYGKI010000316.1:0-4005 GCA_964350235.1 uncultured Gemmatimonadaceae bacterium
CCACGAACCACCTGGACGCCGAGTCGGTATCCTGGCTCGAGCACCACTTGGCGGCGTTCCCCGGGACCATCGTCGCCATCACCCACGACCGCTACTTCCTGGACAACGTCGCCGAGTGGATTCTCGAGCTCGATCGAGGCCAGGGCATCCCGTGGAAGGGCAACTACTCCTCGTGGCTCGAGCAGAAGAAGGAGCGGCTCCGGATCGAGGAGAAGCAGGAGTCGGCCAGGCAGCGCACCCTCGACCGGGAGCTGGAATGGGTACGCATGTCGCCCCGCGCGCGGCATGCCAAGGCGAAGGCGAGGATCAGCGCCTACGAGGAGCTCCTGGCCAAGGACGAGCGGGAGCAGGTCCGGACCGCGGAGATTCTCATTCCCAAGGGACCCCGCCTGGGAGACGTGGTCATTCGTGCCGAGCACGTTCAGAAGGCCTACGGGGAGAAGCTCCTCATCGATGATCTGTCCTTCGACGTCCCTCCCGGAGCCATCGTCGGCATCATCGGCGCCAACGGCGCCGGTAAGACCACGCTCTTCCGCATGATCGTCGGCGACGAGCAGCCGGACGCGGGATCCCTCGAGGTGGGTCAGACCGTGAAGCTGAGCTACGTGGACCAGTCACGCGCCCAGCTGAATCCGGACAAGACGGTCTTCGACGAGGTGAGCGGTGGACAGGACGTGCTGCACTTCGGACGCGCCGAGGTGAACCCTCGCGCCTACCTCTCGTGGTTCAACTTCCGCGGTAGCGACCAGCAGAAGAAGGTGGGTGTTCTGTCGGGCGGGGAGCGGAACCGACTGCATCTGGCCAAGCTCCTCAAGTCCGGCGGCAACGTCATGCTCCTGGACGAGCCCACCAACGACCTCGACGTGGACACCCTTCGCGCCTTGGAGAATGCCATCCTGGACTTCGCCGGCTCGGTGCTGGTCATCTCCCACGACCGCTGGTTTCTCGATCGCGTGGCGACGCATATCCTCGCTTTCGAGGGCAATTCCCAGGTGGTCTGGTTCGAGGGGAACTACAACGAGTACGAGGAGGACCGGAAGCGGAGGCTCGGGGACGAGGCGGATCAGCCCCATCGACTCAGGTACCGGAAGCTCGTACGGGATTAGCGCACACCACGGCGAGAGGGTCTATTGGACCCGCCACGCGTGGTCGCACGGCAAGTCGCCCACCAGGAAGCAGCGATGGCCGCGGAGGACACCAGCACCCCGGAGGAACGCGATCGCCTGATCGCGGAGGCCCTGGCGCACGCCGAGGCCCTGGACGCCGTCTATCTCCCGCCCACCGAGGTGGAGCCCGACCGGCGTTGGCGAGGACCGTTGGCGTCGGTGCTCCTCGTGCTGGCAGGCACCCTGGCGCTGTTTCCTCCGACCTGGCTCCAGGGCCCACCGCCGCCCGCGGTCTCCACGGCCGACGCCGTGCTCGGGGCGCGGCTGACCCTCGAGCTCCAGGCCGCGCACGTCGAAGCGTTCCAGCAACAACACCAGCGCCTTCCCGACGACCTGGACGAGCTCGGCTCCGCCCTGCCCGGGGTGCGCTACGTGCGCTCGGGGGAGCGCGTATATCAGCTGGTGGCCTACGGGCCCGACCGGCGGCCTATCGTGTGGGATTCGACGCGTCCGTCGCCGGACGTTCGCGAAGCCGCGCTCGAAGCCCTGAGCGGGGTGGACGGCCGTTGAAGCGCGGAAGGCTGGGGCGCCAGGGCGGGGCCATGGGGAACACCCTTCTGGTGGTGGCGGTCCTCGCCCTGCTGGCGGCGGTGATATGGCCTCGCCTCGCGGACCGGGCGTTCGCCATGCGCGTGGACGAGGTGGTGGCCGACGTGGAGCGGCTCCGGGCGGCGGTCACCGAGGTGCGGGAGGAGACGGGCACGTGGCCTCCCTCCGGCCCGGCGGAGGCCCTGGCTCCCGGCGTGGCTCCCGAAGACGACGATGCAACCACCGCCTCATCCGCCTGGATCACGTGGCGGCGCCTGGACAGCGTGGAGATCCCGGCCCCTTCCACCGGGGTCGCAGACTCCGTCCCCGAGGCCTTGGACGACGTCGGGCAGGAGCTCCCGACTCCGGCGCCGGTGTTCTACCATCGGGGCGCCATCTCGGTGCGTAGCCAGGACCCGGCCCTCCTGGGTGTCCTCCTCCATCGATACCGCGGATCGTTCGTCCACGACCAGGTGTGGACCCTGATCCTCCCCAGCGTGCGCGCGCCGTCCGGGTCCTGACCCCCCGGTTCCGCGGCGCCCGCCCCCGCGTCCGTCGGGCCCCACACCCGTGACCGTCGGGCCGGAAGGCGACACATTATCGGTCCGTTCCGAAGCGACACGATCCCGAGGCGACGCGGTACCATGATCCGAATCCAGCGCAGGCCCGAGGTCCAGCTCGAGGAGGCGCACGCAGCCGTGCGCGATCTCTTCGATCTCGACGGTACGCTGTCGCCGCTGCCCGGTGAGCGGGACCAGAACTACCTCCTCCAGGCCGAGGACGGTTCCCGGTACGTGGTGAAGATCAGCTCTCCCGAGGAGCCCGACCCCATCCTCCGGTTCGAGACCGAGATGCTGGTGAAGCTGGCTTCCGAGACCGAAGGCCTGGTGCCCGGGGTGCGGGCCGCCACCTCGGGCGAGCACCTGGTGGAGTTCGACGACGCCCGTGGCAACCCACACCGCATCCGCGTCGTCGACTTCCTGCCCGGCACGCTTCTGGCGAACGCCCGCCCGCGCTCCAACGCGCTGCTTTACGATTTCGGGAAGCGGGTCGCCGAGCTGGTGAGCGCCCTGGGCGGCTATCCCGACCACCCACCGGCCCGGTTCGACTTCGACTGGGCCCTGGGGAGCGCCGGAAGCGTCATGGGGCGATGCCTGGACTTCTTCACCGGGCACCAGCGAGAGCTCATCGAGAACGTCCACCGGGCCTTCGACGAGAGGGGGCACGACTTCCTGGGGTTGGGCTCTCAGATCATCCACGGCGACATCAACGACCACAACGTGCTCGTC
The DNA here is from genome assembly GCA_964350235.1 of uncultured Gemmatimonadaceae bacterium. Classification (GTDB taxonomy): domain Bacteria; phylum Gemmatimonadota; class Gemmatimonadetes; order Longimicrobiales; family Gaopeijiaceae; genus JAWLHJ01. Next base: position 2,984 of record CAYGKI010000316.1, read on the forward strand.
TCCGATCCGGACGGCACCGGCAGGTTCGTCACCGGCTTCATCGACTTCGGCGACGCCCACTCGGCGCCCCGGGTGTTCGATCTCGCCATCGCCATTGCGTACGCTGTCCTGGGCGTCCCCGACCCCATCACCGCGGCGGCGACCATCGTGCGCGGCTTCAATGACGCCACACCGCTGCTGGAGTCGGAGATCGACGTGATCTTCACCCTGGCCCGGGCTCGCCTGGGCCAGAGCGTGAGCGTGGCCGCGTGGAGGCGGAACCAGGGTGAGGCGGTGGACGACGCGCACTTCGTGTCCGAAGCGCCGGCGTGGAGCGTCCTCGAGAAGCTCGACGGGATTCCCGACAAGTTCCTCCGCGGCGTGCTGCGGGACGCCTGCGGACACCCGGCCAACGTACGGACCCCCCATCTCGTGGCATGGCTCCAGGAGCAGGATCCCGAGCCCGTCATGGACCTTCCCGAGGATGCGGGAGGCATCGCCGTCCTGGACCTCAGCGTGGAGAGCCCGGACGTGGACGGCCACGACACCGACGACACCGCCGCGTTCCAGGGCCGGATCCAGCGCATGCTGGACGACGCGGGGGCCACGGTGGGCATCGGCCGGTACCTGGAGCCCCGGGCCTTCTACCTCACCGACCCGTTCGCGGGACGAGAGGGCGATCCCAGGGAGCGGCGAACGGTGCATCTGGGCATCGACATCTTCGCCGAGGCGGGCTCCGAGGTCAGGGCGCCCCTCGCCGGAAAGGTCCGCGCCATCGAGAACAACTCGGCGCGGCTGGACTACGGCCCGACTGTGGTGCTGGAGCACGCGTCACCCCACGGCCGGTTCTGGACGCTGTACGGGCACCTTTCTTCCGAGTCCACCGACGCCCTGGAGCTCGGACAGGAGTTGGAGGCGGGGTCGGCGTTCGCCACCCTGGGTGCCCCTCCCGAGAACTGCGATTGGCCGCCTCACCTGCACTTCCAGATCGTCACCCACTTCCTGGGGCACGGTGGAGACTTCCCAGGGGTCGCCCTTCCACG
>CAYGKI010000317.1:0-3994 GCA_964350235.1 uncultured Gemmatimonadaceae bacterium
CGCCACGTACCGCACGCCATCGATGATCTCGGCGAACGGCCGGGCGGTGGACGTGGTCCTCGGTACCGATCCCGGCGGGCACTTCAGCAGGAGCACGAAGGCGCCGAACGAGAAGATGGCCGACACCACGTAGGCGCCACCGATCCCGATGAAGAACACCCCGGCGAGTGCGCCGGCGAACGACGGCGCGATCACCCGGGTGCCGTTCATGCTCAGCATCGACAGCGTGATCGCGTTGCCGAGTTGGTCACGTCCGACGAGTTCGGAGGTGAACGCCACCCGGGTCGGGCCGAGGAAGCCGAACGCGATGCCCTGGGTGAGCGCCGCCACCAGCAGCATCCAGAACTGCACGGTGTCGGTGAGGACCACCGCGCCCATGCCGGCGGCTGCGGCGAGGAGCGCTCCCTGGCTCACGAGGAGGACGCGGCGCTTCGGGAGCCGGTCGGCGGCCACCCCTCCGAGCGGCGTGGCGATCAGGAGGGCGAGCCCGAAACAGAGATAGACGAGGCCGAGTGAGCTCTCGCGTTCGGTGAGGTCCCAGGCGAGCACGCCGCGCAGCAGGAACTGCATCTGGACCGCCATGAACGAGAACGTGCCGGCCCACCACAGGATGCGATATGCGGGGTTCTGGAGTGACGCGAACGAGCGCCCGTATCGGGACATCGCCTCAACCATGCCTGACGCGGCGCCGATTCCTGCCACCGAACCGGGTTCCCCGCGCCCGGGCGTCGGGGAACCCGGTTCGGTCAGCCGCGGACGTGGCCCTGCTCGACTGCCATGGCACGCACCGCTGCGGCAATCGCGTCGGCCACACCGGGCTCGAACGCGCCGGGGATGATCCGATCCGCGACCGGGTCGGTGACGAGCGACGCGAGTGCATCGGCCGCGGCCCGCTTGATCTCGATCGTGCACCGGGTGGCCTGCACGTCGAGCAGGCCGCGGAAGACACCGGGGAAGGCCAGCACGTTGTTGATCTGGTTCGGGTAGTCGCTGCGGCCCGTGGCGACGACCGACACGTTGGCGGGCATCAACTCGGGCATCACCTCGGGCGTCGGGTTGGCCATCGCGAACACGATGGCGTCATCGGCCATCTCGCCGAGCCATTCGGGCTCGATGATGCCCGGACCCGACAGCCCGAGCAGCACATCGGCTCCGCGGAGGGCTTCGAGCACTCCGCCACGACGGTCGTCGCGGTTGCCGTTGTCGACGAACCACTGCTTGGTCGGCGTCAGGTTCTCACGCTCACGATGCAGGATCCCGCTGCTGTCGACGCCGATGATGTCACCGCTGCCGTGCTGGTCGTCGTGGAACACGGGGATGTCGAGGGCTTCCTGCAGACGCCGCTCGATCTCGAAGCACTCCGGTGCCTTGATGTCCTCGAGGTTGATGCCGCCGAACGTCGGGGCGATCGCGGTACCGATGGCGACCATCTCGTCGACGGTGCGTGCGTTCACGCAGACCGGGTAGGCATCGACCCCGCCGAACTGCTTGAACAGCACCGCCTTGCCCTCCATCACGGCCATCGCGGCCTCCGGACCGATGTCGCCGAGTCCCAGGACGGCGGTTCCGTTCGAGAGCACCGCCACCGCGTTGCCGCGGCCGGTGAGGCTCCAGACCCGGTCGGGATCGTCGGCGATGGCCTGCGACACACGGCCGACACCGGGGGTGTAGGCGAGCGACAGGTCCTCGGGGCCGGCGATCGGCACTCGCGACGCAATCGAGAGCTTGCCGCCCTGGTGGAGTTCGAAGGCGGGATCGTCGGCGTACGGGTCGGTCATGTCGATGCCGTCGGGGATCTCCACAGGCGCATCGGGGGCGATCGTCGGCCCGGTGCTGTCCGTGGTGCTGTCCGCAGTGGTCGTGTTCATCGGTTGTCTCCGTGTGGGTGAGGGGAACGAGGGCGTTCACCGGAGACCAACAGCGCTACCCGCCGCCGGTTTCCGGCTGGTCGGGCGAGTTCCACGAGGGCTCAGCTCAACGCTGAGTTCGTGTCCCCCGCCGAACCCGTACCGGAATGAGTACGGGTGCGGGGCGGCGTGCTGCCACTGCTGCGCCTGCTGCCGCTGCTGCGGCGGCAATGGTGGCAATGGCGATGAGCACGAGGAGGACTCTACCTGATGTGGTTCACTGAACGCATGACCGATCTCGAAACGATGCCCGTCGAACGCGTCGACGTCGACACCGACGAGACCACGGAGACCGGGGAACCGACCTCGTCGCACATCGTCAAGACCAAACGGGGCGAGAACGCTGCCGCCGTGGTGCTGGAGGCCCGCATCATGGGCACCCCGGTCGAAGCCCTGTGTGGATTCGTCTGGGTCCCCTCACGCGATCCGAAGCAGCTGCCGGTCTGCGAGAAGTGCAAGAGCGTCTACGCCATGTACAAGGCGTTCAACGACGGCTTGCGCGACACGCCCGACGACTGAGGCACCCCCCGATGAACGATCCGGCTCCGGGGTTGCGGATCCGCCAGGCCGTCCGCGCCCTCATGGTCACGCCCGACCAGCACATCCTGCTCGTTCGCTTCGAGTTCCCCGACGCCACGGTGTGGTCGCTGCCCGGCGGCGGCATCGACCCCGGCGAGAGCGATCTCGCTGCGCTGCGTCGGGAACTGATCGAAGAGGTCGGGCTCCACGATCCCGTCGTCGGTTCCCACGTGTGGAACCGTGAGCACATCATCGCCCACGACGACGGGCTGTGGGACGGCCAGCGCGACCGATACTTCCTGGTCGAAGCCGGCGAACGATTCGATCCCGCACCGGCGCTGTCGTGGGAGCAGCTCCGCGCCGAACGTCTGCACGAACTGCGTTGGTGGCACATCGACGACGTCGAGACCGCAACGGCCGATGGCATCTGGTTCTCCCCGCGTCGGCTCGGCCAGCTGCTGCGCGAACTCGTCACACACGGGCCGCCGTCGGCGCCGGTCGACACCGGCGTCTGATCACGCCGGGTCGGGACGGGCCGGTTGCGCGGGTGCCTGTTCGACGGTGCGTCCGCTGAACGCAACGAGTGTCGCGAGCGGATCCGAACCGTCCGGCGCCGCCGTCGCCGCAGCGAACGTGTCGCCGTCGCGCATCTCCGGCACGAGGGCCTCGTGGGCGAACGAGGCGACATCGGCGACCACGTCGGCGGGGATCGTGTAGGTCTGGCCGGTGGCCGGCGCGAGATCCCAACCGTGGATCAGTCCGTCGAAAGCGACGAATCGGGCGAACACCGAACCGGTAACGGTCCCGAACGGCGCGTCGACCATCGATGTCACAGTGCGACAATCGGCGCACCGGCGCAGCGTCAACGATGGTGGCTGGTGCGGATGATGCACGTCTGCTGCGCAGTACCCAGCAGCCGGCCGTCCTGGCTCCACACCCGCAGCGAACCGTGACCGATCGAGCGGTGGAACCCCTCCGGCACGATCTCGAGCAGCACCCACTCCGACGGCTCGGGATCGATGATCCGCACCGTGTTGTCGAGGCTCGTGCCGCCCGGCATCGACCCGAGCGCAGCACACACCGCCAGCGGGATGATGTCGGCCACGAATGCCTGCGTCGCCGCGCTGCCGATCAGGTGATCGGGAATCCGGCACCACAGCGCCAGGAGACCGTGCTGCGGGTTGTCGATCGCCCCCACGGCCAGCTTGCCTGCGGCCAGGCGACGTTCGAGATGGTCGAAGAAGCTGCCCGCCACCACCGCGGCGAACGGCTCGGACATCGACACGCAATGCTCCGGCGACGGCACGTCGGGCATCTCCGGGAAACCGGCACCGTCCCCGCTGGGACGCTCGGTGAGCGCACACAACGACGTTAACACCGGCCGTCCGTCCACCGTGCCGAACACCTGCGCCTGCGTGGTCGCCCTGCCGTGCGCGGGGAGCTCGACGCGGAGGTCGACCACGTCGTCGGGCACCGGCGTGCCGATGAACTGCGTCGTGATCCACTGCAGCGGGCGGCCGGTGGCACGCTCGGCCGCCTCGATCGACGCTGCGATCCCCGAGCCTCCG
>CAYGKI010000318.1:0-3985 GCA_964350235.1 uncultured Gemmatimonadaceae bacterium
CGAGCCCGGTGACGATCGCCGGTGCGGCCGACGCGCCGCCGGCTCGATCCTCCCGGTAGCGGCCGATGGCGTGGAACGCGAAGTCGACGCCGAACGAGATCATCGCGATCGGCACGATCAACGAGAGGACGAGGTCGTCCTTCAGGCCGATGAGGTTGCTGATGCCCTTGAGCCAGACGATCAGCAGGATGAACGCCGTGCTGACGGTGGCGAGGATCCAGTAGCTGCGAAAGGCCAGCCCGACCATCACCAGCACGGCCAGGATCGTGAAGCCGATGAACGGCCCGGCGATGGCACCCTGTTCCTGACTGGTGAGGTTGACATCGATCGCGATGCCGTTGACCTGCAGGTTCTCCGCGCTGCGCAGGACCTCCTGCACCTCGCGGTCGTACTCCTCGGGCTCGGTCTCGCCGCCGAGGTTGACCGACGTGGCGCCGAAGCCGAGGACCGTGTCGTCTGCGAGGACGACGGGATTGATCGCCGGCACGATCCAGTCGCCGTCGGGCGTCTGCGTGGTCTGCGTGGAGAGGCCCAGCACGTCCGAGCGCTGCCCGAACCGTTCGATCAGCGCAGCGCCGGCGGCCTTGACCTGCGCGTCGCTGGCGTCTTCGAGCGTCGTGTTCTCCGTTGATCGGAGTTCGCTGTCGACGAGATCGGCGAGGCTGAGGATGCCCACGACGTCGCGGGTCGACTCGACGTCGAAGAAGCCGAACAGCGTCGGACCGAGATCGGGATCGTCGCGCAGGCGTTGCTGGGCGTCGAACAGGGCCGCGAGCGGCTCGGCGCGCAGCATGTCGCCGTCGGGATCCTCGACGACGAAGCCGATGCCGCGCACCGTGGAGGCGAACGTTTCGTCGATGCGATCGCGGGCGGTGAAGACGTCGCCGGCCGGTTCGGTGCTGGCGGACTCCGTGGGCGCCATCGCCAGGAACGGGATCAGGAGGAGTGCGCTGATGGCCGCCACGATGGCGAGCGTGCGGCCGAGGTGGGACTGGAGGGTGGCCACGATGCGGGTGGTACGTGAGGTGGGGGTGGCGTCGGGATGGCGCATGGTCATCGATCCTTCGGGCTTGACGTTGGTAAGATGACACCGTAAAGATCAATCTTGTCAGTGTCAACCAAGCCGTCTGTGACCGATGTCGCCGACGTCCACGATCTGCCGGGCACATCGTGTACGTTCGGCGGCCCAGGAGCGAACCGAATGCCCGACACCTACCATCACGGCGATCTGCCCAGCACGCTGCGCGCAGCCACGGTCGAACTCGTGGCCGAACGGGGCCCGAGCGGATTCAGCCTGCGCGAGGTCGCCCGACGCGCAGGTGTCTCCCATGCGGCGCCGGCGCACCACTTCGGAGATTCACGAGGCCTCCTGACCGCCGTGGCAGTCGAAGGGTTCTCCGTGCTGGCGGATGCACTCGAGGCCGCGGCGGCCGGCGACGGTGACGCCCGGTCCCGGCTACGGGCGTGTGGCGAGGCCTATGTGGCCACGGCCAGGTCCAGCCCCGGTCACTACGCGGTGATGCTCGACGATTCGCTCAAGGACTCCGACGACGCCGCGCTGCAAGCCGAAGGCATGCGTGCGTTCGCACAGTTGGTCGGAGCGGTCGAGGCGGTTCGCGACGAGGAGAACCCCGACCTCGACGTGGACGCGGCATCGACGTTGTGCTGGGCGGCGATGCACGGTCTGGTCGAACTGCACGGGGTCATGTCATCGATCGCCGAGGAACACGGCATGCCGGTGGTCGACATCGTCGACCGTATCCATCAGGTGAACGAACTCATGATGGAGGGGTTCGCTCGGCGCTGACCGGGTGGGAATCGCGTCCGTTGGCCAGGCGTCCTAGCATCGCGACATGACGAACGAGGTCCCGCCGACAGACGCCGGCGCCGTCGATGCCTCCTCCTCGGTGTGCTGTGGCCCGGATCGCCACGACGGTCGACTCGCCGACTCGGGGACCGGTACGGCGCCGTCGGTGTCGGAGACCGCAGCGACCGGTCGCGCGGCGGCCGGGGGGTTGGTCGGCATCGAGGCGACCAGCTTCGTGATGGGCACCGACGACACGACCGGATATCCCGACGACGGCGAAGGTCCCGCTCACGTCGTCGAGCTCGGCGCATTCGCCATCGCTGCGCACCCTGGCACCAACGAGCAGTTCGAGGCATTCGTCGCCGCCACCGGCCACGTCACGGTGGCGGAGACCTTCGGTGACTCGTTCGTGTTCGGCGGCCTCCTACCCGACGACTTCCCCCCGACGAGAGCGGTCGCCGCAGCGCCGTGGTGGCGGCAGGTCGAAGGGGCCGACTGGCGACACCCCGAAGGACCGCAGAGTGATCTCGACGGTCGCGCCGACCATCCCGTGGTACACGTGAGCTGGACCGATGCGGCGGCGTTCTGCGCCTGGTCCGGCACACGGCTGCCGACCGAAGCCGAGTGGGAGTGTGCAGCCCGGGGTGGTCGAGTCGGGGCGCACTTCCCCTGGGGCGACGAACTCGAACCGGGCGGCGTCCACCGGATGAACGCCTTCCAGGGCAGCTTCCCTGCGCGGAACACCGCTGCCGACGGATTCCTCGGCCCGTGCCCGGTCGGATCGTTTCCTCCGAACGGGTTCGGGCTGTACGAGATGACGGGCAACGTGTGGGAGTGGTGTTCCGACTGGTTCGATCCCGCGTACTACTCGCGGAGCCCGCGCTCGTCACCGTCCGGACCCGCCGGTGGTGACCGGCGGGTGATGCGCGGTGGTTCCTACCTGTGCCACGAGAGCTACTGCCGGCGCTATCGCGTCGACGCGCGCAGCTCCTCCACCCCCGACAGCACCACCGGCAACATCGGGTTCCGGATCGCGCGCTGATGCCGCGTCGCGGAGGCGGTGACCGTCGCCGGCGCTAGAGGTTGGATTCGATGGCGGCGACGAGTGTGGGGTCGTCGGGGGTGATCATCGGCGAGAAGCGGGTGATGGTTCCGTCGGGAGCGATCAGGAACTTCTCGAAGTTCCAGCGGATGTCGCCGCTGTGGCCCTCGGCATCGGCCACCGCCGTGAGCGCGTCGTAGATCGGGTGGCGATCGTCGCCGTTGACGTCGATCTTCTCCATCATCGGAAACGACACTCCGTAGGTGGTCGAGCAGAACGTCTCGATCTCCTCGGCGGTGCCCGGTTCCTGGTCGCCGAACTGGTTGCACGGGAAGCCGACGACGGTGAGTCCGCGGTCCGCGTAGGTGCTCTGCAGTTGCTCGAGCCCGCTGTACTGCGGGGTCAGCCCACACTTCGACGCAACGTTGACCGCCAGGATCGTGGTGCCGTCGAGTGCGGCGAGCGAGGTGGGCTCGCCCTGGAGGGTGTGGATCGGCTCATCGAGGAGGGTCATGGCTGCACAGTGTTGCCGATCGGTGGTCGAACTCGTGAGTCGTACCCGATGTGCAGGGCCGCGTGCCGTTCGGGTGACCGAATGGTGGCAGGCTTGCGCGATGGCGCCCGCGCAGTTCTCCGATCCGCATGTCGTGACCACCGATGCCGAACTCGAGGCACTGATCGGCTCACCGGACGAGCGGGTGAAGATCAAGCTCCGCACCGAGGTCGACGACGCGGCCCGGGAGTTCATCGAGCGCTCGCCGTTCGTCGTCGTCGCCACATGTGATGCCGACGGCCGGCTCGACGCATCTCCCAAAGGCGACCCACCCGGATTCGTCCACGTGATCGACTCCACCACGCTCGCCATCCCCGAGCGGAAGGGAAACGCACTCGGCTTCGGCCCCCGAAACGTGCTGGCCACCGGCCGCATCGGGCTCATCTTCATGGTCCCCGGGCAGCGAGAGACCTATCGGGTCAACGGATCGGCACACCTGACCAGCGATCCCGCGCTGCTCGATCGGCTCGCGGCCAAGGGCAAGCCGGCCCTGATGGCGACCGTGGTCGCGGTGGAGGAGGCGTTCTTCCACTGCGGCAAGGCGATGATCCGCGCCGCGCTGTGGGCCACACCGGACGAGTCC
>CAYGKI010000319.1:0-3190 GCA_964350235.1 uncultured Gemmatimonadaceae bacterium
TTGAAGAGCCACAGGCCCTGCGAAATCTCGGGACCGCTCAACCCGCCCGACGCCGCGATCCACCGGCTCGCGGCCTGCACGGGCAGACCGATCGCGACGACGGCCAGAAGACCTGCGGCCCCGCGCCACGGATTCAGGGGAGCCGATCCCTCCACGCTCAGTCCTCCACCACGTGCGCCTCGAACGCGCGTCGGTAGTCGGCCCAACGGGCACGGTCGAAGCTCCCGTCGACGAGGCAGTCGGACGCACCGAACGCCATCGACAGGGCGTGGTGCGTGTTGTCGTGCGCGAAGAGGCCCTGCCGCCCATAGGTCAGGAAGCGTGGGATCTCATCGGCCCAGCGATCCAGCGCCTCGAAGTGCTTCTCGTAGCCGTCGAGGTAGATCGGGTAGGCCTGCGGGAGGCGACGCACGATGACCCGGCGGGGGGCATGGGGCAGCGGGATGCCGGAGCGTTTGAGGTCTTCGGCAACGACCGCGCCCAGCTCCGCCTCGTCCATGCTCCACCACGGATCGTCGACCGAACAGGGCAGCTCGGCACAGAGCACCGTGCGGCCCGCCGGCTCGCTCCGGGCCGCGTAGTTCTTCGGCTCCGAGAGTCGCGTGATGCGCACGCCCTCTTCCGGGAGGTAGTGGGCATCGAAGGGTGTGAACTGGTCGACGTCGAGTTCGACGTAGATCAGGAGCATCGCGCGAAAGCGCATGCCCTCGACGGCCTCCAGGGGTGCGGGCGTCGGCGCCCCTTCCATCAGCCGCGCCGTGACCGTCAGCGGAATCGTGGACCAGACGTGATCGGCCTCCAGGGTCTGTTCCTCTCCCCCGCTCAGGGCCCTCACCCGCCACGGCTCCCCGTCGGACGACGGCGCGGTGAGCCCCGTCACGGTCGAGCCGAGTCGCACGTCGGCGCCCTGGGCCAGGGCCGCGTCGGACAGCGCTTCGCTGATCTGCCCGAAACCACCGCGGGGGTACAGGAATTTTCCCGACATGGGCGAGCCGAACCCCGGCACCATCTTCATGACCTTCCGCAGCAGCTTCGAGAAGGTGTTGGCCGAAACGCGGCGGCGAGCCTGGGTCGCGGACAGTTCGTGCGGGTCGACGCCCCAGATCTTGCGCGCATAGGGAAAGTAGAAGGCGTCGCAGATCGTCGGGCCCAGCGTGCTCCGGAGCACGGAGGCGAACGACGCCGTGCCGGCATCGGGCGTCCGGGAAGGAAGCAGCATGTCTCGAGTCGCCCCGAACGCGAAGCGCCGGTCCAGCCGAAGGAGCAGATCGGCGGGAAGCAGTGGAAAGTGGATCCACCGACCGAGCAGCCGGATGCGGCCGTGACGCGGCCGCACCAGAAGGTCATCGCCGAGCAGGTCGCGAATATCGTTTAGAATCTCGGGATCACACGCCGGGTGCAGGCGGTGACTTCCGAAATCCAGACGATGCCCCTCCCATTCGAAGCTCCCGGCGTTCCCGCCCACTGCGGCCCCTCGCTCCAGGACCGTCACGTGCGCCCGATCGAGACGGCGAAGTTGGAAAGCGCCTCCGAGACCGGCAGGGCCGGCTCCGAGGATCACGACACGGGGCTTCGTCATTGAACATCCAGATGTGGGCGTGGCTGGAACGAATGACGAGGCGCCATTCCACAGCCAGTATCGACCAATCTACGACGACCTCCAATGGCCGATCACCCCATCGGACAACCGCGAACGGGCGCCCGGCCCGCGGGCGCCCGTTCGCATGCCCTCGCGCCCTACTGCAGCTCGTCGGCCGACGGCCCGTAGGTGGCCGGTACGGGGACGTCGAGAAGGCGGAGATACACGCCGAGCTGTGCCCGGTGATGGATCGTGTGACTGAAGATGAAGCCGCGGACGACGGCGATCTTCGGCATCGACAGCACGACCTCACCGTTCTGCTTCATCGTCCACATACCCATCAGGTCGTCGGTCGATGCACCCTCGAGGACGGCTCGGGCCGCCGCCATGTTGCGATCGAACAACTCGAGCAGCGCCTCGGTCGTGTTCGCCGTCTCCGGCTCGTACGGACCGTCCATCTCGAAGACGTCCTGGTTGATCGTCACGTCGACCCACGTGGGAATGTCGGCGAGGTGGCAGGCCAGCGCCGAGAGCGAGAACGACTTCTCGTGTGGCTTCCAATCCGCCTTGTCGAAGGGCACGCGCTCGAGGGTCTTCCTCGTCAGGGACGCCTCGTGATCGAACTCGGGCAGCATCATCGCACCAGTCATCTCCACCTCCCATCGGCAAACGGTGATTCAAGGAGCATCAAGTGTACCGAACAGAAACCGAAGACGCAAGAGTGCGGGACGCACGCCGTGAACTCTCGTGCTCGCCAGTAGTAGCACATGGATGCCGCGCTTCCTTCTGACCAGCCTGGGAGTCCTCGCACTCCTGTTCTGCGCCCCCGACGAGGGCGCCGCCGCCGAGCTGGTCCGGGTCGGGATCGCACCTTCGAGTTCGTTGGCGCAGGTCGAGGTGCTCGCACACGGTGCGGCGCCCCGCGACGACCGGTGGACCGAAGTCGCGTCGGGTCCATACGTCGGCATCGGCCTGCACTCTCCCGGGGCCGGCGCCCCCGTCTCGCCGATTCTCGACGCCTCACCCGCCGCGTCGGCCGAGGACGGCCGCGCGGATCATACCCGCGCCCTTCCGGACGCCCGGGCTCCGCCCGCGTAGACCTCAGAACGACGAATCTCCGATCGCCCTGGCACCGCCCGACCGACGGGTGGGGCTGGCCCGCGCGCATCTCGTTTCTGCCCGGACTACGAAACCCATGAAGACCATACGATCACGCCTCATTCTCATCCTCGTGCTGGCCATCGCCAGCGTCGTCTCCCTCCTTCCGCGCACCGTGACGGTGCGCACGCTCGACCCCGAGTCCGGCCAGGTGACCACTCGGGACGTCCGTCGGATCCCGATCGAACTCGGGCTCGACCTCAGCGGTGGCGTTCATCTCGCCCTGGAGCTGGACCCCACGCATCCAGCCGTAGAGGACTGCGTCGACGCGATCGACGGCGCAGCGCGGGTCATCCGCAACCGGATCGGTCAATTCGGTACGTCGAGCCCCGTAGTCCAGGCCGCCGAGAACTGCCGACTCATCGTCGAACTGCCCGGTGAACGCGATCTCGCGCGCGCTCGCGACATCGTGCAGCAGACGGCGTTCCTGGAGTTCCGCCTCGTGCACCTCGA
>CAYGKI010000319.1:3248-3955 GCA_964350235.1 uncultured Gemmatimonadaceae bacterium
CGTCGGCGCCGAACCCGTCATCACGGGTGAAGACCTGGAGAGCGCGACGGCCGCGCACGATCCCATGACCCAGCAGCCACAGGTCCGGTTCGAACTCGACAAGGCGGGCGGCCGGGCGTTCGAACGGGCCACGGGGCGCAACGTCGGTGGTTATCTGGCCATCGTGCTCGACCGTCGTGTCCAGGGCGCGCCGGTGATGATCCGCGAGCAGATCCGGTCGACGGGAAGCATCGAACTCCCGAACCGCACGATGCTCGAGGCGAGCGATCTCGCTCTGGTGCTGCGTGCCGGAGCCCTCCCCGCACCCCTCCACGTGGTCGAGCAGAGCACCATTGGTCCGTCGCTGGGCGCCGATTCGATCGAGGCCGGACTGCGCACGTCGCTGCTCGCTGTCGTGCTCGTGATGGTCACGATGGTGCTCTACTACCGCGTCTCCGGCGCATGGGCCGTCGGCGCCCTGGCGCTCTATCTGCTCTTCGCACTGGGCGGCCTGGCAGCACTGGGCTTCACCCTCACGCTGCCGGGGATCGCAGGGTTCGCGGTGGCCATCGGGATGGCCGTCGACGCCAACGTGCTCATCTTCGAGCGCATCCGCGAAGAGGTGCCAGGGGCACGCACCATCCGTGAGGCCGTGGATCGCGGCTTTCGGAACGCGCTCTCGGCCATCGTCGATTCGAACGTCACGACGGCCCTGACCGCACTGATCC
>CAYGKI010000320.1:0-3949 GCA_964350235.1 uncultured Gemmatimonadaceae bacterium
CCATCAGCCCGGACGGACGCTTCGTCGCGTTCCTCTCGGAGAAGGACCTCTTCTCGGTGGATCTCTTCCTGGCCAACGCCCAGACGGGTGAGATCGTCCGGAAGCTGACCAGCGCGAACTCCGATCCCCACATCGAAGCGCTGCGCTACATCGACTCGTCCGGCACGTGGTCCCCCGACTCGCGATTCTTCGCGTACTCGGTGACCGCCGCGGGCGACAACCGTCTCATCATCGTGGACGCCGAGAACGGCGACATCGACCGGCGCATCGATCCTGGGGCGGAGATCGGGTCCCTGTCCAATCCCTCCTGGTCGCCGGACGGCCGCTACATCGTGTTCTCGGGCATGGTGGGTGGCGTGAGCGACCTGTTCGTGTACGACCTGGAGACCAGCAGCACCCGGCGGCTCACCTCGGACAAGTACGCCGATCTCCAGCCGTCCTGGTCGCCTGACGGGCGCACCATCGTCTTCACCTCCGACCGGAGCCCGGCGACGGACTTCGAGGAGCTCACCTACGGCGCGTTCCAGCTCACCACCATCGACGTGGCCACGGGTGAGATCGCGACCATCCCGGTCTTCGACACGGGCAAGCACATCAACCCGGTGTACGCCGCGGACGGCTCGGAGCTCTACTTCATCTCCGACCGCGACGGCGTCAGCGACATCTACGCCCTGGACCTGGGCACGCGCGCCACGCGGCGCATCACGAACCTGGCCACCGGCGTCAGCGGACACACCTACATCTCGCCAGCCATGTCCGTCTCCCGGTCCGGGTTGGCGGCCTACACGGTCTTCGACTCCCTGGAGTTCCACGTCTACACCAAGTCGGTGAACGAGGGAACGCTGGTGGCGGCCGCGGAGCTTTCGTCGGACTACCCGGGACGGCGCCTGCCTCCGGTGAACCCCGAGCGCTTCAGCCGCATCGAGACCTACCTCAGCGATCCTGGGACGGGCCTGTTCGCGTCGGGATCCTTCGAGGCGGATGAGTCCCAGGAGTACTCGCCCGGGCTGTCCCTGGACTATGTGGGTCAGCCTTCGGTGGGCGTGGGCGCCGACAGCTACGGGAGCTACATCGGCGGAGGAGCCTCGGCCTACTTCAGCGACATGCTCGGAGACAAGGTCCTGGGCGTGGCCATCCAGGCGCAGGGCACCTTCAAGGACATCGGCGGCCAGGCGTTCTATACCGACATGGGCAACCGCTGGAACTGGGGCGTGGGCGGCGGTCGCATTCCCTACATGATGGGCTATCGCCAGTTCGGGCGGGACGCCAACGGATTCGTGGAGGAGCAGACCCTCTACCGGATCTTCAACACGTCGCTCATCGGGCAGGTCTCCTACCCGTTCTCCGGAAGCCGGCGGGCCGAGTTCGGGCTGGGCGCCACGCGCTACAGCTACGACGTCGAGACCTACACGTACTACTACGACCAGTTCGGACGACCCTACGACCTGGTCCGGGAGAACAGGGACGACCTGGCGCCCGAAGCCTTGAACATGGCCGAAGCGTCGGCCGCCCTCGTGGGTGACAACACCTTCTTCGGGTTCGTGTCACCGGTGCGGGGAGGCCGGTACCGCCTGGAGGTCCAGCAGACGCTGGGCGACGTGAACTTCACCACGCTCATCGCAGATTGGCGGCGTTATTTCGCGCCACACCGGAATCTCAGCGTCGCGGTGCGCGGCATGCACTACGGCCGGTACGGCATCGAGCAGGAGGAGTCGACCCAGGGCGGATTCGGTATCCTCAGCCCCCTCTTCCTCGGATACGAGACGCTGGTCCGTGGCTACGCCTGGGAGAGCTTCCAGAACAGCGAGTGCGCCGCCGGGGCCACCGAGACCGACTCGTGCCCCACGCTCAATCGCCTGCGTGGGCAGCGGATCGGCGTGGCCAATATGGAGCTCCGCATCCCGTTCATCGGCGTGGAGGACTACGGGATCATCAACTTCCCGTTCCTCCCCACCGAGCTGGTGGCGTTCGCGGACGCCGGCCTGGCGTGGAACAGCAACGACCAGTTCAACCTGGAGTTCTCGAGGTCCGCCTCGGAACGTGTCCCGGTGGTGGCCACGGGCTTCTCGCTCCGGTCCAACCTTCTGGGCTTCCTGATTCTCGAGGCCTACTACGCGTACCCGTGGCAGCGCCCCGATCGGGGCTGGCACTGGGGCTTCCAGATCGCCCCGGGCTGGTAGGACGGAGGTAGCGGGGCCCGGGAGCGACAGACGGATATACGAAGGGCCGGGGGCGATTCCCCCGGCCCTTCGTTCGTTCCCATCATGCGTTGAGCCGGAGCGGTCGCCGCGTCAGGCCATCGCCGGGGATCCTTCCCGCCTCACCACCAGGTGACGCGGGCCCGCCACCCACCTCCCCCGCGCGCCCTGCCCCTTAGAAGATCGACAGGCTGATGTAGCGCCTGGGGTTGGCCTGCAGGTCGATGAGGAGGGCGTTAAGGCTCTCCGCCGCGGTGGTGAGGCTCACGTACAGCGTCTCGTCCGTGGAGAGTCTGCCCAGGGTGCCCTCCCCTCGCTCCATCCGCGCCAGGACCTCCCTGAGGGAGCTGGCCGCGGCGTCCAGCGTCTGGCTGGTGGACTCGAGGTTCGCCATGGCCGAGTCTGCCCGGGCGACGGCGCGCGCCACATCGGAGCCGGAGGCGGCGGCCTCCTCCAGCCCGGCGGCGGAACGGCGAAGGCTGGCGGTGAGCTCACCCAACCCTCCCCGCTGCTCCTGGGTGATGGCGGAGAGCTCGGTGAGGAGCTGTTCCAGCTCCCGCGCGCTTCCCTGCACCGAGCCGATGGTCTCCTGATCGAGGAGCTGGTTGATCCGCTCCATGACCGTACCGGCCTGCCCGCTCAGCTCATCCACGGCGCCCAACATGCCCTCACCCGCCGGCGACTCGCCGGGGATCGTGTCCCAGGGCTGGAGCATCTGGCTCGCCTCGCCGGGCTCGATGACCAGCGTCCGGCCGCCGAAGATCCCGGAAGCACCGAAACGGGCCCGGGAGTCCACGGGGATCTCCCACCGGCCCTCGATCTCCATGGTGATGTTGACCCGACCGGGCCCCGAGATCTCGAAGTCATGCACGCGGCCGAGGTTCAGCCCGTACATCTGGATGGGATCACCGGAGCGAACGCCGCCGGCGTCGGCTACGGTGGTGACGATCTTGTATCGTCCGCGGAACGTCGCCGGATCGGTCATCCAGAAGAGGACGATCACGAAGGAGACCAGCCCCAACAGCACGAAGAGGCCCACACGGGCGTTCTTCGCCCCGCCCTCCTTGGGCAGGGCCGCCATCAGCTCCTCGTCACTCACGCCCTTGCCGGGCTCCCGCCGCTCGTCAGTCATACCGCAGTTATTCCGTTGTCGAGTGCGGCCTCGGCGGCCGCCCGGTCCACAAAGGCCCGGACCCGGGGGTCCGGTGATGCCCTGAACTCTTCGGGGGTTCCGCAGAACCGAAGGTGGCCCGAGTCGAGCATCGCAACCCGGTCACACATCAGCAAACCGCCCTCCACGTCGTGCGTCACCAGCAGCGACGTCACCTCCAGCTCATCCGACAGCCGGGTGATGAGCCGCTCCACCGCCGCGGTGTTCACGGGGTCGAGTCCCGTAGTGGGCTCGTCCCAGAGGAGCACCTTCGGGCGCCCCACGATGGCGCGAGCGATGCCCACACGCTTCCTCATGCCGCCGGAAAGCTCGGCGGGGATCTTCGCCACCACCTCGGACGGCTCGAGATTCACCGTCTCGATGGCCGCCCAGACCCTCCGGGCCACATCGATCTTGGGGGTGCGGGCGAGCTCTTCCTCGGGAATCCCCATGGCCACGTTGTCGTACACGTTGAGCGAGTCGAAGAGCGCGGCATTCTGGAAGACGTAGCCGACCCTCCGCCTCACGCGGTCCAGGGCTTCCGGCCCACCCCTGTACACCGAGATGCCGTCCACCTCCACGTCGCCCATGTCGGGAACGA
>CAYGKI010000321.1:0-3940 GCA_964350235.1 uncultured Gemmatimonadaceae bacterium
CGGTGGTCGACGTATGCCAGAACAACCCTGGCTTCCAGCGGCAGATCCTCCGGGCTCCGCTGCGCCAGATCCGGGTAGTAGATCCCGGTCAGCACGGTGCGGCAGAGCTCGTTCCGATCACAGTCCGGGTCCGACAGGGCCTGCTCGAGGCCCTGGAGCCACGCGTCGTAGACCTGCTCTGCGTCCTCGGTGACGGGGACCGGACGGAGGGGGTGGAAGCCCATGAAGCAGCTCGTTCTCTTCAGTTCGCGGTGTCAGGGGCGGGCACGGCTCGGACTCGGTGACCCGCCTTGCTCGTGGCCCAAGCTACGGCCAGGAAGCCTCGGGTAGAAGACGGCCCCGCACCGACGGGTTCCCGGGCCGCCGGTGCCCGGCACCGACAGGAGGCCCGCCGGAGCACCCCGGTGCGACGCCGAGCGGGGTCGATTAGACTTCAACGTCCACGAAGTTCCCTCCGAAGGCCAGGCGGCTTCCGCATGCACGACGTCCTAAGACAACGCCTCCTCCGACGCATCGAAAGTCTTCCCGACGAGCAGGTCTATCAGGTCCTCGACTTCATCGAGTTCCTGGAGTCCAAGTACGCCGGCACCACCCCGGTGGAGGCCAGCGGTCTGCAGAAGTTCGCCGAGGGGCTCGAGGACAAGTTGCGGAAGAAGGCGGTGAGCCCGAGCACCATAAGGGAAGCCTTCCAGCTCATCTCCGCGGCGGATCGCGTGCTCTCGGGGGTCTCCTCGGCGGGCAGGCAGATCCTGGCGGACCTCAACGAGGCCGTGGACGGAGGAACGGAGCCGGGGACGCGGCCGGGGTCGGGCGCCCGTGCCGGAGGGCAGGCCTCCGCGGGAAGGAACGACCAGGAGGGAGGCGAGCCGAACGGGTCCCGTTGACGCTCGTGGGGGCTTCGGGATATCCTCTCCCATGAAGCTCACACAGCCAACGAACAGGACCGACGCCCGTCCCCGTGCGCGAGCCCCCGAGGCCGCACCGGGGACGGGCGTCGGCCGTTTAAACAGGTAGGTCCACCGATGGCGGATGGTGCTCGCGGCGCTTCGAAGATCGTCAAGGAAGCGCTCACGTTCGACGACGTGCTCCTCATTCCGGCGCACTCGGTCGTGCACCCCAAGGACACGGACGTGTCCTCCCAGCTCACGCGCGGCATCACCCTCAGGATCCCCCTGGTGTCGGCGGCCATGGACACGGTCACCGAGTCGGGCATGGCCATCCAGATGGCGCGCGAGGGAGGGATCGGGATCATCCACAAGAACCTCCGGCCCGAGCGACAGGCCGAGGAAGTGGATCGGGTGAAGCGCTCGGAGAGCGGGATGATCATGAACCCGATCACCCTTGCCGCGGACGCCCGGCTCCAGGACGCACACGAGCTCATGGCCCGCTTCTCCATCAGCGGGGTGCCCATCGTGGAGGAGGGTGGCCGTCTGGTGGGCATCATCACGAACCGCGATCTGCAGTTCGAGACCCGGCTCTCCCGGCCCATCTCCGAGGTGATGACCTCCGAGAACCTCGTCACCGTTCCCGTGGGAACGACCCTGGACGAGGCTCAGGCGATCCTCCACCAGCACCGGATCGAGAAGCTTCCCGTGGTGGACGACGACGGGCGCCTCCGGGGACTCATCACCGTGAAGGACATCTTCAAGCGGCGGAAGTATCCCGACGCGTGCAAGGACGAGCATGGACGGCTCCGGGTGGGCGCCGCGGTGGGTGCTTCCAACGCCGACCTGGACCGGGCGGCGCTCCTGGTGGAGGCGGGTGTGGACGTCATCGTGGTCGACACGGCGCACGGCCATTCGGAAGGGGTCCTCAAGGCCGTGGAGCGGGTCCGCGAGCGTTTCCCGGACGTGCAGCTCATCGGCGGGAACGTCGGCACGGTGGAGGGGGCTCGTGCCCTTGCGGAGCGGGGTGTGGACGCGGTGAAGGTGGGCGTCGGCCCCGGCTCCATCTGCACCACGCGCGTGGTCACCGGGGTCGGGCTTCCCCAGCTCTCCGCCATCATGGACGCGGTGGATGGCGTGGACGGATCCGTCCCCATCATCGCCGACGGAGGGATCCGGTACTCAGGGGACATCGTCAAGGCGCTGGCGGCGGGGGCCCATTCGGTGATGATGGGCTCCATGTTCGCCGGAACCGACGAGTCGCCTGGCGAGAGCTTCCTGCTCGAGGGACGACGCTTCAAGACCGTGCGCGGGATGGGCTCGCTTTCGGCCATGGAAGAAGGCTCCGCCGATCGGTACTTCCAGGAAGGCGAGATGGACAAGACCAAGCTCGTGCCCGAGGGTATCGAGGCGCGCGTGCCCTACAAGGGACCGGTGTCGGACACCATCTATCAGCTGGTGGGCGGTTTGAGGAGCGGCATGGGCTACTGTGGCGCCGGGAGCCTCGCCGAGCTCCGGGACAAGGCGCGGTTCAACCGGGTCACCATGGGCGGCCTACGGGAGTCGCATCCTCACGACGTGACCATCACGCGTGAGGCCCCCAACTACCGTATGTGACGGAGACCGGGAACGGGACCATGGCCGGGCACGGGACGCTTTGAGAGCGCCAGCCTGCGGAGCGCTGCTGGCCGTGCTGGTGGCGTCCGGCTGCGCGACGACACCCGCGCCTTCGCCGCCCCACCCGGATCCGGCGCCCAGCGCCGAGCTCCTTCCGGTCCTGCCTCCCCCCGGGGGAGGGACGATTCGGCTGATCGCCCCCACCGTGGAACCGGTGGTCGATCCCCTTCGGGCGACCCCCATGCTCCGGGATCCCGCGTTCAGGGCCGAGGTGGACCGATGGGTCCTCCGCTGGTCGGCGGGCACCTCGCCCTGGCTCGCCGCCGATCTGGAGCGCATGAGCGGGTACGTCCCGGAGGTGGACTCCCTCATCGCCGAGCTCGGCCTGCCACCGTCCCTCCGCTATCTGCCGATCATCGAGAGTGGATACAGCCCGACGGCCGTGAGCTCCGCCAGCGCCGTCGGACTGTGGCAGCTCATGGCGGGGACGGCCCGCGGCCTGGGCGTGCGGGTCACCCCGGTCCTGGACGAGCGGAGGCATCCGTTGCGATCCACCGAAGCCGCTCTGCGATTCCTGGATCAGCTGCACCGCGACTTCGGGTCCTGGTTCCTGGCCCTCGCGGCCTACAACTCGGGCCCGGCGAGGGTGCGCCGCCTGGTCCGCCGGCACGCTCCCCTCGAGCCGCCGTCGGACGCCCTGTACTGGCGGATCCGCCCGCACCTACCTCGCGAGACCCGGGACTTCGTGCCCAAGCTGTTCGCGGCCATCCGGGTGGGGGAGTCGCCTGAAGCCTTCGGGCACCCGCGACCCCCGGCCCGGGCGTCGAGCATCGATCTCGTGGAAGTGCCGGACGCCACGTCGTTGGATGTGGTGGCCCGTGCGGCCGAAGTGCCGTTGGAGGAGGTGGAGCAGCTCAATCCACACGTGCTCCGCGGGTTCACGCCGCCGGACACCCGGGTGACCTTGAGGTTGCACGAGGGAGCGGGTGTACGCTTCGAGGAGGCCTACGCTCGAATCCCCCCCGACCAGAGGGTGACGTTCCTCGAGCATCGCGTCGCGGAAGGCGAGACCTTGTCCCACATCGCGGTGCGGTACGGTGTGAGGGTGGCGGACATCAGGGAGGCGAATCCGTCGGTCCGTCCCAGGTTCCTCCGCGTGGGAACGGTGCTCACGGTGCCGGTGGCGCCAGGAGCCAGGGGCGGAGCCTGAGGGGCCGGCTCGGCCCGCCCCCGCGGGTCCTCTGAGCCAGCGGGTTTACGGCGCATCCTTGGAGGTCAGTCTGAATCGGCGGTCCAGCTGCCCGACTTCCCCCCCTCCTTCGACAGCAGTCGAATCCCCTCGATGCGCATGCCGCGATCCACGGCCTTGACCATGTTGTAGACGGTGAGGGGCGCCACCGAGACCGCGGTGAGCGCCTCCATCTCCACGCCGGTCTGGC
>CAYGKI010000322.1:0-3915 GCA_964350235.1 uncultured Gemmatimonadaceae bacterium
GTACCGTGCCGACGACGACACGCAGCGGCGTCTGATCAGTCGAGCGGGCGGAGACTCGCCCAGGTCTCCTCGAGGGCGTCCATGCCGAACATCGACTTGGGCAGGAACCCGATCGCACCGGCCGCGAGCGCCGGCACCTCGTAGCTCCCCGACTCGTGCGTCGACATCACCAGCACGTGCGGTGGATCGTCGAGGAGCATGATCCGGCGGGTGGCCTCGATGCCGTCGATCCCGGGCATCTGGACGTCCATCAGCACGAGATCGGGCCGCATGCTCGCCGCCCTGTCGACGGCTTCCTCGCCGTTGACCGCCTCACCTGCGACCTCGAAGCCGTCGGTCATCTCGACCACCATGCGCGAGGCTTCGCGGAACGGCGGCTGATCGTCGACGATGAGGACGCGGACATCGGTCATGGCTCGATCATCGCATCCGCGAGGTCGACAGGCCACCGGGACAGCCCGCTCCCTGGGGTGGGGTCAACCCGTGCGCGTGGTGCTGAAGCCGAGGTGCACCAGCACCGCCTGGACCCGTCGATGCACGTCGTCGGTCTGCACGAGGTCGAGCTTGGTGAAGATCGCATTGATGTGCTTCTCGACCGATCGGGCCGAGATGAACAGCGCCGCACCGATCGACGAATTGCTCTTTCCGGAGGCCATCTCGGCGAGTACTTCCCGCTCGCGATCGGTCAGACGATCGAGCCCCATGGATTCGTGGTTCGTCTCCACGCCGATCAGCGCTTCGACCACTTTCGGGTCGATGACCGATCCACCATCGGCGACCCGGCGAATCGCACCTCCCAGCTCGTCGAGGTCGGCGACGCGCTCCTTGAGCAGGTACGCCCGACCGTCCGAGCCGTGCTCGAACAGATGTCGCGCGTACTCGGGCTCGACGTACTGGCTGAGTACGACGACACCGATCTCAGGATGCGCAGACCGAATGACGTCGGCGGCCCGGATGCCTTCGTCGGTCTGGCTCGGCGGCATGCGGATGTCGGTGAGGACCACATCGGGTCGGTGCTCCTCCACCGCGGCCAGCAACGAGTCGTAGTCCTCGCACGACGCCACGACGTCGACCTCGTCGTCCAACGCGAGCAGAGCGTTGATGCCGTTGCGCATCAGGAAACTGTCCTCCGCGAGGACGAGGCGCAGCACCATTCCCGCAGCGTAGTGCCGGCCGAGTTCTGGTTCCGAGAGGTCGACGGCACCCATCGGGTCATCGGCGAACAGGTCACGGCGTGGTCGTCGACGCAGCGAACCGACGACGGGCCCGGCGAACTCCCAGCCGACACGCTCCGGCACCGGTGAGGTCGTATCGGGACACGTAGGATCGGATGGAGGGGGTGACGGCATGACGGGCAGCTGCAAGATCGGGGTCGGCCGGACTCGGCTGACGCCAACGGCGCCAGGTGCAACGTGCGGCTGGGGCTTCACCGGACGGAAGGACGCTCGCCCTCCCGACCTCGACGACCAAGAGCTGTACGCCACCGCACTGACGTTGGAGGATCCGGTCGGGCGCCGCGTGGTGTTCGTGAACGTCGATCTCCACGCCGGAGGTGCCCACCTGTGGCGAGCGGCAGTCGACGCATCCGGCCTCGATGCGAGCTGTGTCGTCGTCTGCGGCACCCACACCCACGCCGGCCCGGGCCAGCGATACAGCCCCCTGTACAGCCTCTTCGCACCGGCCACCCCCTTCGGGATGGTCAAGAGCGGGCGTCGGCTGGCGAAGCTGGTCGCCGAGGCGGTGGCCGAATCCCGCAACGCGTTGACGCCCGGCGGTGTCGCCGTGGTTCGGGGCGCTGTGTCGGGAACCGGAAGCAACCGGGCGTTGCCCGCATGGTCCCACTACGACCACGAGCTGCGCGCCGAGTTCGCAACGACGGGTCCGGGCGCCGAAGTTGCCGACGAAGCCGACGAAGCGGACCGCTGCCGCGACCCGCGGGTCACCGCGCTCGTGGCACGTTCCGACGATGGGGACCAGCGATGCGTACTCGCCTGGCACGCCGTGCACGGCACATCGCTCGGCCCGAAATGGCCGATGTTCGGGGCCGGGTTGTTCGGCGTTGCCCGCGCCCGCGCCGAGACGAACCTCCCCGGCACACTCGTCGGGTTCGGGGGTGGCGCGAGCGGCGACGTCAGCCCCCTTCCCCTCGACGAGCGCGGCGAGCTCCGCACCGGCGACCCCGGTCGACCCACCGAGCAGGGACGTGAACTCGCCGAGACCGTCGGCGCTCGACTGGGTGCGGCGGTCACTGAGATCGTGTCGACCGCAACTCCCGGGCCGTTCACCCTTGCAGCTGCGCACGAGCGCTGGCGACCGACCCGAACGGGACTGCCGGGTCCGTTGTTCGGGATGGCGACCATCGGCGCAGGCGTCGATGGCCCGACCGACATGCGGCCTCGCGTCGGCGACGGCATCCACGCTTCGCTCTACCGCAAGCGGAAGCGATGGAGCCGGTCGATGAGTCGCGGGCAGGGCCCGAAGATCAGCATCGCGCTCGCTGTGTTGCCGATCCCGCTTCCGATCGGCCCGATCGTTCGGGTGCTCGCCCCGCGTGAGTTGCCGCTCCACGCGATTCGTGTGAACGAACACACCTTCGCAACCGTTCCGGGCGAGGCGACGACGATCGCCGGCTGGCGGATCGAACGCTCGGTGGCCGAGGCCGCCCGGACGACCTCAGCCTCGGTGATCGGGTTCGCCGGCGACTACGCGGGCTACTGGGCGACGCCCGAGGAGTATCTCGAGCAGCGCTACGAGGGCTCGTCCACGCTCTGGGGGCGGGAGGCGGCGACCTCACTCCAACAGCGCCTCACCGAACTGGCATCGACCCTGCGCGCTGGCGGGGGCTTCTCAGCTCCGCTGCGGTGAGCAGCGAGCAGGACGTCGAGCGACGCCGGGAGGCGCTCGTGATGGCGCTCTACGTGGCGGTCTGCCTGCTCGCTGCGCTGATCGCCCTGGGCGAGGATGCCGAACACGGACACGTCCGGGCGTTCGGACTCGTGTGGGGCACGACGATCGGCCTCGCGTTGGCGCACGCCTTCGCCTTCCGCGTCGCGGCTCGACTCGTCGCCGGTGGCCGGCTCGAGCGCGAGGATGCGCAGATCGTCGTCGCCCAGCTGGCTGGTGCAGCGTTCGTTGCGGTGGTTGCGACCGTGCCCATCGTGCTGTTCGATGCGACCGGTGAGTTCGATGCCGTTCGGGCGGTGCTCAGCCTCTTGATCGGCGCAGCGGGATATGGCGTCGCCCGGTTCAGCGGGGCAGACCGCCTGCGCTCGCTGGCGTCCGGTGGCGTGGTGCTCTTGTTGGCGGCCACGATCGCGGTGGTCAAGAACATCCTGAGCGGCCACTGACCCCGATCCACACGCGCGCGAGGTGTGGCGAGTGGCCGCACACCGGCGGGCCAGCCCATAGGGTCGGAATTGTGCAGGAACGGACGCGCAGGCTGTGGGAGAAGCAGGACCAGCATGGCGGCGACCGCCTCCGGCTCTTCCGGGCCGTTGCGGAATCCGTCGATGTCGCGACCGTGCTGTACCCGGGGTCCTACGTCGACCTCGCTCCCTCGTTCGTGTGGCCGTCGGTCACCTACGTCGACATCGATCGACGAGCCGAGCAGTTCTTCGGCGACGAGCGCGGAGTCGGCCAGTTGCTCGTCGAACACGATGCCGACCCGGCAACGCACCTGGTGCGTTTCATCGCCGCCGACTACACCACGCCGCTCGACCTCGGCGACGACGAGTTCGACCTGCTCATCTCGTTGTATGCCGGTTTCGTCTCCGAGGCGTGCACCCGCCACCTCCGCGTCGGGGGCACGTTGTTGGTGAACCCGAGCCATGGCGATGCCGCAATGGCCTCGATCGACCCCCGGTATCGACTGGTCGCCGTCGTGACATCGCACTCGGGCCGGTACTCGGTGGACTC